>NZ_JANMUN010000019.1:0-2860 GCF_031391665.1 Ferruginibacter sp. | reverse complement strand
TAAGACGGCCCCGGTGCCGCTCCACGCACTGGAACTTTCATTGTTGATATTGGTGCGTGGAGCGACACCAGCGCAATAGAAATCCGTAACTATTATTTGAGTGGGACAAATTTCGTAAAAGGTATTTTTTCATTCAGGCTATCTTCAATGAAATTTCGCTTAGAGCCATTTACTATATAAACGATAATTTGTTTTTCGAAACAAATTTTTACAGCACTTATTTTTGAGGTCATTCCACCTGTGCCAAGCCCATTGTCTTTCTCTTCAATAAATTGATCGATCTTTTCCAAATCTGAGATTTCTGAAATTAACGTTGCATCCGGGTATAGTTTTGGATTTTTATCAAATAAACCATCTATATCTGAGGCAATAATCAGTTTATCGGCATCTATTAAATTCGCCACCAATGCGGATAACTTATCGTTGTCGCCTACAATTAATTCCTCAACCGCAACCGTATCATTTTCATTAATAACAGGAATGAAGTTATGCGTTAGTAGTTCGTTGATGGTATTGCGGGTATTCTGCCTCGAAACTTCGTTTTCAAAATCTCTGTATGTCATTAAACACTGTGCAATTTTCAGATCAAAATCGCCAAATACCTCGCTGTAAATCTGCATTAGCCTGGGCTGGCCTATAGCAGATAGTGCCTGCTTTGATGTTACAATATTATCCCAGGCTTTTATATTTACAAATTGCCTGGCTGTAGCAATGGCACCAGAAGAAACTAAAATTATATCGTAACTATCCTTTAATTTTTCTATTTGCCTGGCAATATCTTCGATTTTCCCCCTGGATATTTTATTGGTTCCGGCAGTAAGGGTTGAAGTACCTATCTTAACAACTATTTTGCTCTTCATATTTTAATTTCTTATTTGGCCGTTTCCTGCAATAAACCATTTGTTGGTAACGAGCTGTGCTAAACCAACCGGACCCCTGAAATGGAGTTTCTGTGTACTGATAGCGATTTCTGCACCAAACCCAAACTGACCACCATCTGTAAATCTTGAAGAAGCATTGTGATAAACTGCGGCGCAATCGACTTCGTTCTGAAATTTCGTTGCCGGTAATTCATCTTCAGTTACAATAACGGCGGAATGCTTTCCTGAATACTTATTAATGGACAATATAGCATCATCTATTGTTTCAACAATTCCGAATAATATTTTGGGCGAAAGAAACTCTTCTTCATACATCAATTTACTTTCCATCGGTTTTATTGCATTAAACGATTTAAAAAAATCCCCATCGCCATAAACCTCCAGATTCATTTTCAAAGCTGCTGTAAGAATTAATTCAATTTTCTGCTCTAAATCAGCTGTGTTTTTATTAAACAAGACTTTGTCAATTGCATTGCACACGCTTAACCGGCTTTTCCCATTTATAATTATGTTTTGAGCCATTTCAAAATCGGCATCTGCATGCACGTAAACAAAGTTATTTCCCCTCCCGCTGATAATAAGTGGCACCAAAGTGTTTTGCTGAATGTAATTAATCAACGCTTCGCCACCGCGTGGAATTATTAAATCTAATTGGTAGTAATTTTCTTTTAATAGCTTTTGTGTTTCTTCTCTATCGATATCTAAATAGGTTACAAAATCCAAAGGAAGATTATTTATTTGCAACGCTTCTGCCCAAAGTTTAACCAAAAAAAGGTTGGTGTTTTTAGATTCTTTTCCTCCTTTTAAATAAATTTTATTACCCGCTTTAAAAGCATTGATGGCTGCTTCTATCGTTACATCCGGTCTTGATTCGTATATGATTAAGATCCGGCCAAAAGGAACCGTTCTGTTTTCTACATAAATTCCGTTTGGGTGTTTGTATTGGCTAAGAATATTTCCTTCGGGGTCCTCCATGTTAATTACTTCTTCAATAGAAGCAACCATACCATCTACTTTCTTTTCGTTCACTTTTAAGCGGTCAATCAAGGTAGGATCGAGATTGCCGGCATTATCAAGGTCAATTTTATTTTGCTGTATTATTTCGAACTTGTGTTTTGAAATAAGTGCTGCTAAATCGGTCAGCGTTTTGTTTTTTGTATTGCTATCCAGGATCATACATACTCTTGCTAACGTAAGTTTTGTTTTCGCTCTTCATTTTCGTGATGCAAATTTGGTTTTTTTCCGTCAGCATTCAAAACCTCCCCGGTTTTCCTGCGCCTCAGCCTTCGCCTATCGTTAGGATAATTTCCAATTCCCAGCCGGGTCTCATCCAGAGCCTTTGTATGTTTAACTATGGACCCGGCGCAAATTGAAAAAATATCAAATCATCTGACGACGAGTTCGCTTTACTTATTTTCCACGCATCGAGACTCATCTGATAAACAAAGTACACCGCGCAAAAAAGGTCATCTTATTTTAAAAGCTTTTCGATCCCCTCATTGAAATCATCTAAATCAAAAGGCTTTTCAAAAAACAGGTCTGCACCGACTTCCAGGGCGGCTTCCCGGGCAAGACCAAAACCGGAGATCATAATGATCTTAAGTGAAGGATATCGTTGTTTGATATAGACGATAAAATCAATCCCGTATCCATCCGGCAGTTTATTATCCAATATTACCGCAAGCGGCTGTTGTTTTTTAAGGTATTCTTCAGCCGATAAAAGGTCGTTTACATAATCCAGCTCGAAGCGGGTCTCATGAAGTACCATTTGCAGCACTAAACCCATCTGCCCATCGTCGTCAACAACAAGAATCTTATTGGTAGTTGAAGGTTTTTTTTTCTTTGTCTTTGCCATGTCTTTTTTGATTAATGATTACCGCACCTGTACGTTCAATAAGCCAATACCGCTATAAAACTCCTGCAAATTTGCTATTTCCTCCGCCATAGCGGTGCCCGTATTAAATAAACGGCCCGGTGCT
>NZ_JANMUN010000247.1:0-6946 GCF_031391665.1 Ferruginibacter sp. | reverse complement strand
CTGTTAGTGTTATTGATATGGTTACCCTTTTATAGTTTGGCACAGCAAAATCTTAAAAATATCCGTAGCCGAAGCTGGCAAACCCTGGTGTATAAAATTTCCGCCACCGATGCAGAGCAGTTTGTGAAATGGGACTCTATCCCCGTAAGCCGTTTTGAAAATGCAGCACCTGTTTTATCTGGACTGGCAGAGTCTACCGATACCGACAGTCTGCCTGCAGGACATTATGTAGAGATACGGGTAGTGGATAATATGGTGCAGTCATGGCTGTTTAATAATACCAATCTTCATGTACTTACTATTAACAACAAAAACAATTTGCAATTAGATGTACGTACAAAAACCGGCGAACTGCAAACAACAGCAACGGCATTTTTAAAAGGTAAACCCATTCCGTTTAACACATCTTCAAAAACATTTTGGCTAAAACAATATCAGTTGGATGAAGCCATCGTAAAAATTTGCACCCCCGGCGATACTACTTTTATTGAACTGGCCGGGCTGGATGATGCAAACAGAACATTGGGTGAACAACGGCGCCAAAATTATCATTACACCAAAATATATAAAATACTAAATTGGCTGCCATCTAAATTAAAAAAAATATTACATCCGCAGCAAAAATATAAAAGCAACAGGATTGGTGCCAGCGGCTATATCATTTTTAATCAACCCAAATATAAACCATTAGATACCGTAAAGTTTAAGGGGTATGTTGTTGATAAAAAATTGCGACAGTATAATAAACCTGTGGAAGTGTATTTAAATTATTATGGCCGCGGCAAACAGGTAAATCAATTAGTACAAATTTTAAAACCAGTTTCTGATGGTGCTTATACCGGCGAGTTTGTGTTGGTGGATTCTATTCCCTCGGATGTAACATGCTACCTGTATTTTAAAACTGCAAAGAATAAAGAGATTATCCGCAACAGTTTTAAAATAGAAGATTATGTGCTGGATGAAATGGGTAGCTTTAGTTTTACTGCCAATAAAGAAACGGTGTACAAAAACGATAGTATTGTTTTTACAGTCAGCAGCAAAGATGCCAATGGGTTGAATGTGATGGATGCCAGGGCTACTTTAATCATCACTACTGCAGCAGTAAATAAATTTTATAAAGACACCGTTTTTGTTGCCGATACTTTATACACCGATGAAAAAAAACTGCTGACAACTGGCGATACCAAATTTTCTTTCGACACTAAAAATTTACCGGCTGCCGATTTGAATTTAAATGCCAAGCTTATTTTTACTAACAGCAATAATGAGTTGCATGAAGAAAGTGAAAGTGTTAGCTATTTATATGAAACAGAAAATTTAATTGTTACACAAAAAGGCGATAGCATAAAAGCAATACTTGCTGTTAATGGTAAATCGGTAACGGGTAGCGGTGAATTGGAAATGAATGATGACCTGCCGAAAAAAGTACAATTTCCTTATGCGGCAAAGATTGATCCTGTTGCAGAAGGGTATACTTTTTATTCTGCCAATGCAGTTACAGGAAAAAATATCAGCAGTGTTTTAGAAATTGAAGATAATTACCGTATTGATTTTAACCGCATCAGCAAGAATGATACGTTGGGCTTTTTTATCACTAACCCTTATCAAATCCCTGTGTATTACACCGTATTATTCGGCAAACAAATTATTACTTCTGGTAAAAGCAGTAACAGCAACATTATTTGGCAAAAGAAAATGAACAACCACCGTCATGCTTATAAAGTACGCTGGCAATACATTTGGGCGGGCAAAGAAAAACAGGGCGAAGAAAGTATTGGCTTATTTTACAAATTGCTGGATATAAAAATAAATAGCAGCGAAACGGTTTTTCCAGGGCAAAAAGATGAAGTGAAAGTTACAGTAAAAGATTGTTTAGGTAAACCTGCTGCCAATGTAAACCTTACCGCAGTAAGTTATAATAACCAGTTTAGTAAAGATATCAGCGTACCTCAGCCACCTTACCTGGCAAAGTATAAAAGCAAAAAATATTTACTAAGAGAAGGTTTTGAAAACGATGGCGAGATACTGCTTTCAAAAAAATATTTATTAGGAAAAAATAAATCATGGGTGGAGAAATTTCATTTGGATTCGATGCTGTATTATAAATTGTTATTTCCCGCTAATGGATTTTATGATGCTGTTACTCTTACAGAAAATGTACTGCCTCAGCTATCGGTAAATATGGTACAAAGAGGACAGCCGCAGGAAATTTATCTACTGTTAATCAACCGGCAACTGGTGTATTACAATGGAGTAACCGATAAAATGCCTTACGCATTTGAAACCATGCCCGAAAATGTAAAAATTGGCATACGACTGAAAGATAAATTTATTGAAATTGATAGCTTGTACATACAACCGCATTACAAACATGATTTAAGTTTTGATTTGGATAATTTACCTGAACACAGTAAAGTTATCACAGCAGAAAAATACTGGAGCTATGCCGAAATGAATTTATTGGAAAACAGTTTATGGCAAATGAAGAATGATTATTTAAATAATGAAAGTTATGTGTGGCAGTATAATAAACTGGTAAAATTAACGGGCAGCAGGCCGCATATTGCCGGGCCATTTAATGCACAATGGAGTATGCATTTTTTCAACCCAAACAGTTTCGACCAGCAGTTTAATTTTGAACCGGGATACGAGTACAGTTTATCCAAACAAATAGCAAGGCTGGAAAAGAAAGCCATTTTTCCCCGCAGGGATATTAATAATTTTTTGCCCAATTATGAGAGTACATTAAAGTTAGGAGATACTTTAATTGATCCCCCAGCTATACGATTTTCAGCAACAAAACCACCACCTTATTTACGGGTTACAAAAGACGCTTACAACTATCTGTATTATGCTACAAAAAAAAATGGTACAGGCCGCTTACAATTTACGTTACCCAAAGACACTGCAATACGTTATATAATATTACAGCCACACATTGAAAATGCGGCACCATTGGTGCTTTCAAATGATCATACTTTCAACAACAAGGTTATTAATCTTACCTCCGGCAAATACAATATTTATTTAGTAACAGCAGCGTTTTATATTGCTGCAGTAGAAAATGTAACAATTCAACACAATGGCACCACTTGTATAAAAACTGAAATTTCATTTTATAAAAAAGAGAATGATTTTATTAACCAGTTAATAAAAAAATCAAGCGAAGCAGAATTTGTAGTTAAAGAAAAAGTTGTAGTTGCCGATTCTATTTTTTCGCAGCCGGAAGCTGTAGTTTTTGTAACTGCTGGCGGTGCCAGTGTTACAGGTAAAATAACAGATACCAAAGGCGGCAATCCCATTGCTTTTGCTTCTGTAAAAATAAAAGGAACTGGTACAGGAGTAACAAGTGATGCCACTGGTAATTACAGTATTTTAAGATTAAGAGCAGGAAAACATGTGTTGGTAATTGCCACTGTTGGTTATACTACCAAAGAAGTAACAGTTGAAGTAAACGAAAGCAACATATCTGTAGTGAATGTGTATTTAAGTGTTTCATCACAAGCATTGAATGAAGTGGTGGTAATTGGGTATGGTATATCAAGAAAAAAAGATTTAACCGGTCGTGTAAGTAGAATAAGCGAAAATGAATTATCCTTTGGTAATTCATTACAAGGAAAAGTTGCCGGTGTTAACATATTTAATAATAACGGCTCTCTAGGTGCTGATGCAATGATACAGATAAGAGGGATAGGATCGTTTAATGCAGATGCAGAACCAATTTATGTAGTAGATGGTATTATTTATGATAAAATGCCTAAAAATATTTTACCCGAACAAATTGCAGAAGTGAATGTATTAAAAGATGCTGCAGCCATAGCAATATATGGAGCAAGAGCGGTTAACGGTGTTATAGTAATCACCACCAAAACAAAAACCTTCCGCAATACATTCAGAGATTATGCATTTTGGCAACCCAATTTTTTTACTGATAAAAATGGCGAAGCTTCTTTTGAAGTTACCTATCCGGATAATATTACCGGTTGGCGAACTTTTGTAGTAGCAATGGATAAAAAAAGAAGGATTGGTAAAGCATCAGTACTAACACAATCGTACAAGCCAATTGTAGCACAGTTGAGTGTGCCGCAATTTTTAATTGAAAATGATAGTGTAGCAATAATTGGAAAGGCAATAAATTATACTGCAGATAAATACAAAGTTTCTTCGTTGTTTAATATTAATGGCCAGCAAAAAAATATTACAGCAAAAGAATTGCCTGGCAGCGAATCGGTAATTGAAGAGCAATTGATAGCGGCAGGTGCCGATACTATTCTGGCATCTTACAGTGTTACGACTGCAACCGGTTTTAAGGATGGTGAAGAAAGAAAAATCCCAGTTGTTAAAAAAGGAACGGAAGAAGCATTGGGTAATTTTTGGGTGTTGCAAAACGATACCACTGTTAATTTTTCGGCTGCAGTTAATAGTAACGAACTGAATATTTATGCACAAAGTAATACGCTGGATGTTTTGTTGAATGAAGTGGAGCATTTAAAACAATACCCTTATTACTGCATGGAGCAAACTGCCAGTAAACTTACCGGCTACGCTATGGAAAAAAATATAAAACAGCAATTGGGGCAAACATTTAAAAATGAAAAAGAGCTGAGCCGCCTGCTTACCAAATTGCAAAAAGCACAACAGTATGATGGTGGCTGGGCCTGGTGGGAAAATGGGAAAACTAATTTTTATATCACTAACTATATTACCACTGCTTTGCAGCGGTTTAGAGAAAATACTTTAGTGGAAACTAATGTGCGTAATGCTTTTCTATACTTACAAAATCAATTGCAATTTTTGGTTAGGGAAGAATTGCTTGCTGCACTGCTTACATTAAGCAATGGTAAGCATGAAATGAATTACGAAGATTGGTTAAAGCGGATAAAATATGATTCGTTAACACAGCACCAGCAATGGCAATGGGTACAGATTGGCCAGCAGCAAAAATTAAATTATCAGCAACAATTAAAAAATTTAGTCAGTAAAAAAATTGAAACGCAATTAGGCGGTATCCATTGGGGCGAAGAAAATTATAGTTGGTACAGTAATGATATTGCCACCACCGTAATTGCATTTGATGTGTTGAAAAATGAAGCTGCTTACAAAAACCTGCTGCCAGCTGTTATTCAGTTTTTTTTAGAAAGAAGAAAAAGCGGCTATTGGAGAAACACGGTTGAGTCGGCTTTAATTGTAAGTACGATATTGCCCACAGTATTTGAACAAAACAAAAACTTTACGCAACCGGCTCTGTTGCAGTTTAGTGGCGATACCAGTTTTGCAGTTACCCAGTTTCCATTTGAGCTGCATAAAACTAGCAGTAATATAAAAAACATTACCATTAATAAAACCGGCGGCGGGTTAGTGTATATAACGGCTTATCAAAAAATATTTAATGAAAAGCCGGAGCCTGTAAATGATAAATTTATTGTGCAAACCAGTTTTTTTAAAAACGGAGAAAAAGTGAACAGTATTACATCCGGCGAAAAAATAAAAATGATAATCAGTATAAACGTTTTAAAAGATGCCAATTATGTAATGCTGCAAGTGCCGATACCTGCCGGTTGTATTTACGCCACTAAAAATAACAGCGACTGGCATACGTATAAAGAGTTTTATAAAGATAAAATGCTGTTGTTTACCGAAAGTCTTAAAAAAGGCAATCACCAATTTGAAATAGAATTGGAACCGAGGTATAACGGTAGTTACACACTTAATCCTGCAAAAGTAGAGTTGATGTATTATCCTACATTTTATGGAAGAAATGAAATGAAGAAAGTGGCGATAGTTAAATGATATTTAAAACAGTTACCAAACTTTTAAAGGTTGTACTTCTTTTTAGTTATTTAGAGTTATATAAAATTTAAAAAAAAATTACTGTTGAAGTGTGCACTTTTTGTAATTGCAAACTGTTCTAATGAAGTCTTATAGTGATTTTCAAACCTCAACAAAAAAAATCACATCGTTTCCACCACATCCTTATGCGTTGGCCGCCAGATTAAATAATAATAAATTAAAAATAACAAGCCAATACAAAATGGTATCATGGCAGATTGTTTGCCGGTTAAACCAAACAACAATATTTTTTCATCAAACTTAAAAAACTCACTTGCCATCCAGAAGCTGTTGGCACTTATCCAGAATACGATAGCAAAGTTGTGGCAGGCTTCACTCACAATAACCCTGTTTTTAATGGCAATCCAAATGGCTATGGCCAATGTGGGTATTACCATAACAATACCCAGTAGCCGCCATTCCATACACCAGCTGATATCTTTAAAAAGCCAGAAAACAATATGGAGATTTTCCATTTTACGAAAGCGGAGTGGGATAGAATAGTTTTGGTCTGCAGCCATAGTTCAGTATTTTTTATAGTGCAGCAAATTACAAGATTTGAAGTAAAGCAAAAATAATTGATAGGATAATTAAAAAAGGGAGACAACATCTTTTATAATGTTATCTCCTTGATATTTTAAAAACATAATCTTCTAAATTTCCCTCCCTTTTGGGGTTCTCCGAAAGGAGAACGAACGAAGTTCAAGGAGGGGCTTTACTCTACACTAACCCTTATCCCCTCACTATGGCTGGTAAATTCCGGCGCATACATGCATTGAATTGTAGTGATGCCATTGCTGAAATTACCGGCATGTGTTACAAACATTGGATATTCAAAAATATAACTGCCCCTGTTAAGCCAGCCAAAAAAGAAATTGGTGCTGGCATCTTTGGTGCTTTCGTAATAGCCCAGTCCGCCCTGGTATTTATATTGGCTGATCACATTGGTTGGTTCCATGCAGGCAGCCCTCATATCTTTCATATGTACGTATTCCATATCACGGTCAACTTTTAATTCGATACGCACCTTTACTTTATCACCAACTTTTAACTGGGCTCCATCTGCCAAAGCAACCAGCACCGGTCCTTTATCTGAATTTTTTTCGATGAATAATTT
>NZ_JANMUN010000212.1:0-1733 GCF_031391665.1 Ferruginibacter sp. | reverse complement strand
ACCAATAAAGTACAGCCTTAAACAGTACACCTGTAAAATGCCCCGGCTGTTTTTATAGTTGGGGTATTTTTTTACAACAGGAAAAAACAAATGCTGTTGTGGTGGTGTTTTTTTTATGGTGTAATAATTAGTTGAAGTGATTTTTAAATATTGGTGCAATTTTTAGCAAACTATTTTTTGTTGATTTACCAACTTTTTTAATATCCACTTCATAGTAAAAACTAAGTAGATAATTGTGGCGGAGAGGTTGAACGCAATCAATAATTTCCTTTTCTGTAAATACTTTTCCTTATTTCGGTGGCTATGTTTTTTTGTTTTCTTTTCTTTGCAGCAAATTAAAAAACTAATGAGCAGCAAAGCTACCGTACACAATACCATGCGTATTTATCACCGTTACCTCGGTTTTTTTCTGGCGGGCATTATGGCTGTGTATGCCCTTAGCGGCATTGTGCTTATTTTTAGAGATACCAACTTTTTAAAACAAACCAAACAGGTACAGCAGCAATTGCAGCCGGGCCTTACTGCAGATGCATTGGGCAAAGCCATCCGCTCCCGTGATTTAAAAATAGAATCCATAAATGGTGATGTGCAAACTTTTAAAAACGGTACTTACAATAACGCCACCGGTGCAGTAAGTTATACCACCAAAACTTTACCTAAAATGGTAGAGAAATTAACGCACCTTCACAAGGCCAGTACCAAAGACCCTCTGTTTTACCTGAATATATTTTTTGGTGTATCGCTGTTGTTTTTTGTTATCTCCAGCTTTTGGATGTTTATGCCCAAGACGAGTATTTTTAAAAAGGGATTGTATTTTACGCTGGCGGGTGTGGTGTTAACGATTGTGCTGTTGTTGTTGTGAGAATGCAGCAAAATATAATAGTGAAGTGCCGCCATTTGTTTTTTACCAGCGGCGTTAGTATAGTAAGGCTTTTGTTATAACAGTTTTATGTGAATAGCTTTTGTAAATTTAACAGTGGGTTTATGATGACCGCTGGATGAAGAGCAGACGAGGGAGTTGCTAAGTAAGGAATACTTGCGCCGGCAGAAAAGAATATTGTCAGTATTGGCGCAAGTGCCCAGTTTACCGGGTCACTTGCTCCTCCTTAGTTCTGCAAGACTACCTCAGTAGGCGGGATAAGTTGTGTCCGAATTAAGTGTTACAAATGGTGATCATGTTTTGTTAATAATAATGGTTGCAATAAACCTGCTCATCAAAAGCCCTACCGGGCATTATAATATTTAATGAAGGCTGCTGTTACATCTGCACTGTCGCCTATTGCCAGTATTAACCCGGCATTTCCCATTTTTTCACCGTCAAAAATTACCTGGTAATTATTTGCTTTGGAAAATTCAGTCATCGCTTTACCAATATCCAGCAACAGAGGCCCCAGTACAACATCACTGCGTTTTTTATAACGGATGGTAGCATCTTCTTGCTTGCGTTTTAAACCGGCCTCCAGTTTTTCACTTTCAGCAACCTTTGCCTGCCTGATTGTAAGATTCTGCTGGTCTTGAATCTCTCTTGATAACGATTGCAGTTTGGCCTGCATACCCTCCAGCTCTTTTGTAAGCGGCTTAAACTCGTTTTCCAATGTGGTTAAACTGTTGGTGTACTTTACAATGCCATTTTTAGCATCGTCAAAAGCTGCAGGGTAAATAATGCCGATTTTGCCGCCCGCCTGGGCAGTTGCGGTTGTTGCAAAAAGAATGGTGAACATGATGCCTGATAC
>NZ_JANMUN010000160.1:0-7701 GCF_031391665.1 Ferruginibacter sp. | reverse complement strand
GTTTGAACAAGGAAATCCCGATCGACGACCGCGAGCGCGCGGAGATCATTACCGACTTCGTCGCCAGCCACCTCGACGCCAAGTGGCTGCACCAACGCTGCGGCACGCCACGGTACGTACGCAGGTGAATCCGCATTTTCTTTTTAATAATTTAAATACCCTCAGTTCTTTAATTCCTGAAAATCCAAAACATGCAGTTGATTTTGTGCAGCAACTATCCAAAGTGTACCGTCATATACTTGATGTAAAAGATGAAAAAAGTATTTTATTAAAAGACGAATTGGAGGTTTTGAATGCCTACACATTTTTATTAAAAACAAGGTTTGAAAAAAATCTTGAAGTAAATATTAATATTCCGCCAGAAAAAATGCAGCAGAAAATTGTGCCGCTTTCATTACAGATTTTAATGGAGAATGCTATTAAGCATAATATAGTTTCATCAGGCAAACCATTGCAGATAAATGTTTTTACAGAAAACGGCAGCCTTGTGGTAAGCAATAACCTGCAAATGAAAAACCAGATCAATGAATCGACAGGTATTGGACTGGATAATATACGCAACCGCTATAAATTAATAAGCGAAAGACCGGTAAAAGTAACCGAAAGCGAAACTAATTTTACTGTTTCTATTCCATTGATTGATAACTGACATGATGAAAGTAATTATTATAGAAGACGAAATACCTGCAGCTAAAAGGCTTGCTAAATTACTCCACAGCTATAATGAAGAAATTGAAATTGTACATACATCCGACAGTGTGGAATTGAGTGTGCGCTATTTAACCATTGCACAAAATATCGATTTAATTTTTATGGACATTCAGTTGGCCGATGGATTGAGTTTTGATATTTTTGAAAAAGTAAAAATAACCACTCCTGTTATCTTCACCACCGCTTTTGACCAATACACTCTAAAAGCATTTAAAGTAAACAGTATCGATTATTTATTAAAGCCCATCGATGAAAAAGAGCTGTATCAATCTTTAGAAAAATATCAATTACTTTATCCAAAAGCTTCTACTAATTTTTCGGATAAAATATTAAAGCTGATGCAGGATATGAATGCCGTAAAATATAAAGAGCGCTTATTAATAAAACGAGGGCAACAATTAAGTTATTTAAAAACAGAAAGTGCAGCCTATTGTTTTGCCGATGGGAAACTTTGTTATGCAGTTGATTTTAACGGCACAAAATTTTTGCTGGAAAACAATCTTTCACAATTAGAAGACCAATTGCAACCCGATAATTTCTACCGCATTAACCGGCATTTATTAGTAAATATAGAAGCTGTAAAAAAAGTGCACACCTGGCTTGGCGGCAGATTAAAAGTAGAAGTTTGCCCTGCAACAACTGCCGAAACTATTGTAAGCCGGGAAAGGGTGAATGGATTTAAAGAATGGCTTGGGAGGTAAACATGGATTGTGAATAGACATTCAAATACTAAGGAAATTGTTTTTCCGAAATGATAGTAAGATATCAAGTTCTTCTTTCCAAAATCCTTCTACAGTAAGTGCTTTTTCATCAGCCTTATACATCTCATTTCGCATTTTGTCAAATTGAATATCTGTAAAATTCC
Source organism: Ferruginibacter sp. (assembly GCF_031391665.1). GTDB lineage: Bacteria > Bacteroidota > Bacteroidia > Chitinophagales > Chitinophagaceae > Ferruginibacter. Next base: position 6,125 of record NZ_JANMUN010000160.1, on the reverse strand, counting down.
CATTTAAGATACCATCTTCTCCAAATTCTTCAGATACAGATTTTTCAAATTCTTCATAAATAATTAAGAAATCTGCAAGAGCATTAATAGAAGAATTAAAAAAAATAGGATTAAAAGAATCCTCATGATCAAGTTCCTCTATCTGATTATTTTCACTGATATTAATTGCAATAGCATCTCCATCTCTGCATGAACCAATTACAACATACTTTTCATAGCCAATACCTTTTTCAAGAAAATCATACTGTTCAGTTAAAAGGTTAATCCCTTCGATCAAATCATCAGAATCATTTGTAAAACATAAATTGGCAGAAGTATAAACTGGTAAGCCAGCTATCATTAAAAATTCTGCAGTATGAGGCAATAAGTTGAATTTCTCAAGTCGGTCTTTTGATATTGGGGAAAGGGGAATATCTAAGTAAGACCATTTGTTTACAAACTCCTGTGGTGACATGTAGTACTAATTAACTAATAAACGAAATTAACCATTTAACTTCTCCTCCTCCCACTTCCCTCTCCCCCATCCTTCAATTACATGTTTTTCGCTGTGGTAACTTGATCTTACTAAAGGGCCGCTTTCTACATAATCAAAACCTAAGTTGTATCCAATTTCCCGGTACTCGGCAAATTCATCCGGATGTACAAAACGGGCAACAGGTAAATGTTTTTTTGTAGGCTGCAGATATTGACCGATAGTTATCACATCTACATTGCTGGCGTACAAATCTTTTAAAGTTTGTATCACTTCTTCTTTCTCTTCGCCCAACCCCAACATGATTCCGCTTTTAGTCCGCATGCCACCTTCTTTTAAAATCTTTAAAGTTTCCATACTCTGCCAGTATTTTGCCTGAATACGAACCTGCTTTGTTAAGCGTTCAGTGGTTTCAATATTATGACTCACTACTTCGGGAGCTGCATCAATAATGCGTTGTATATTTTCTTTCTCTGCTTTAAAATCGGGTATCAATGTTTCTAAAGTAGTATCGGGATTTAAAGCTTTAATCGCTTTGATAGTGTTGTACCAAATAATACTGCCGCCATCTTTCAATTCATCCCTGTCAACCGAAGTAACTACCGCATGTTTTACTTTCATTAGGTTAATAGCCTCGGCAACACGTTGCGGTTCGTCCCAGTCCACTTCTAAAGGACGGCCAGTAGCTACATTACAAAAGCCACAACTTCTTGTACAAATATTTCCAAGAATCATAAATGTGGCCGTACCAGCGCCCCAGCATTCACCCATATTTGGGCAGTTGCCGCTTTCGCAAATGGTGTGTAACTTATGCGTATCAACTAAATTGCGAACGTGTTTATATTCTTCTCCAATAGGTAATTTAACCCTGAGCCAGTTGGGCTTTTTGGATTTTTGTTCTAATGTTCCATCTATTACCGGTAATTCTATCATTCAATTGTAGATTTTCGATTTCAGATTTTAGATCTATAAAAAACACTTTCCTCTAAAATACTGGTGAATTATTAATGAATGCAAAGGTAAGAAGTAAAGTTTTATAAAGTTATAGCCTTTGTGACAGAGTGTATTTCAAATTGTCGCTAAAGCATCAGGCAGGCAGCAAATTTTAACGTAGGAGAAAACGAGAAATGGAGTTATCGCAGAGTTTCTCAGCGTAAACTCACCATCTCATTTTCTCAGCGTTGAAAAAATATTGCGACAATTTAAAATGCACCCTTGCCTGAAGTATATAAAATATTTTTCCTTTGGGAGAAGAAATAAGCATTTTTATTTTAAATCATCACCACCAAAAGATAAAGGCAATAACTGGCTGGCTTTTTTAATGATATATATCTTCCCCTCCAGTCCGCTTAAAATTAAACGAATGGGTTGCTTCACCCGCTCTTCATATTCTAACAAACTTTGCCTGCAAATTCCACAGGGAGAAATGGGATGATTGCTTTTGCCATTTTTGTTATCGTAACTTATTGCAATAGTATCAATAACTGCGTTGGGAAATAAAGAACCGGTTGCAGAAAGCAACACTCTTTCGGCACAAATTCCCACAGGGTAAGATGCGTTTTCCTGGTTGGTGCCCGTTACTGTTTTACCATTTTTTAATTGGGCAATAGCACCCACATTAAAATTAGAATAAGGTGCGTATGCATTTCCAGTAATTTTTCTTGCTTCACTTACCAATGCTGCATCTGCTGGTTGTAATTCATCAATGGAATTATATACTTCAAATGAAAAATTATATTTTTCTTCGTTCATTAATTTTATTTTTTATGGCAGATAAAAAATCCTCACTGCATTGCTGCCAGTAAGGACTTTGATAATTAAATGTACGTTTTATTTTAAATACTGCCAATTCAACATTACTTAATCCATCTAAAAAGGCGTTTCCATCTTGGGCCGCCTTCCCAGCTAAACCAAATAAGTGATGCTTTACCTACCACATGATCTTCGGGTACGAAACCCCAAAAGCGGCTGTCCTGACTTTTATTTCTGTTATCACCCATCATCCAGTAATAATCCATTTTAAAAGTATAGCTGTCTGCCTGTTTACCATTAAGTAATACTTTACCATTCTGTTCTTCCCATTTATTATTTTCATAAACCTGAATTACTCTTTTGTATAAAAGAATATTTGCAGAATCAAGTTTTATTGTTGCACCTTTTTTTGGTATCCATAAACCTTCAGTTGCAAAGTTTTCTGAGTTCCAGTTAAAAGTTGCACCGGAATAACAAAATGGATAGGTTTGAGGTTGAGGCATTGGGCGCCTTTGAACAGATAAAACACCGTCAATTGTTTTTACAATCGCTAATTCATTTTTACTTAAGTTAACAACATAATTATCTCCGCCAATAAGCGTAAAATCGACCTGGCCACCTTCTGATTCTGAATTATTATTAACATGAACTCCCCTCTCTGTTAAAATATCTTCATCAAATGCTGCATTGGGTTTTGTTTTTACATCATAGAAAAAAGTGGGGTTTAAAAATTCTGATGGTTTACTGTCGATATACACTTCTCCGTTAATTACTTTTAATGTATCTCCAGCAATTGCTACACATCTTTTTACATAATTTTCTCTTTTATCAACAGGCCTTGTAGTTATCGTATATTTTTCCCAAACAACATCTCTTCCGCCTTCTTCAGTTATTAAATCATAATATGGTTTTTTAGAATCCCATTCTTTTGTTAAGGTATCTCCTCCGGGGAAATTAAAAACCACCACATCATTTCTTTTTACCGGCGAAGCAAACCATCTTGTATAAGGAATATGAATCCACTCCAAATACGATTTTGAATTTACAAATGGAATAGTGTGATGCACAAATGGCATAGCAATGGGTGTATTGGGAATGCGTGGGCCGTATGCCGATTTACTTACAAACAAATAATCGTTTACCAATAAAGTTTTTTCGAGAGAACTGGTAGGAATAACATAGGCTTCAAAAACAAAAGTGCGTATAAGTGTTGCCGCTACAATTGCAAATGCTGCAGCATCAATCCATTCTCTTGCACCAGATTTTTTATAATTTTTTACTACCGGTATGCCTGCATATTTTTCGTTTTTAGAAAACCCTAAATAAGGCAGATAAACAAATGGTAAAAAAACTGCGGCGGCATGGTGCCAAAAACCAAAACGGCCAAAATGCTCTACAAATTTTATTAGTATCCAAATGGTAATAAACTGTCCGGCAATGGGTATCAGTTGTAAAAAGAACCAGTATTTTGGCAACTGCATTTTTTCTACCATGCACCAAGTGTTATAAAAAGGTACCAATGCTTTCCAGCCTTCGATGCCGGCTTTTTTAAACATGCCGTATAAACCAATATGCCAGCCAATTGTAGCTAGAATGAAAATAGTAAAACCAATACTCATATTTAAAATTTTAATAGCGCCAAAAATACCATAATAATCGGTATTATCTAAAACCGTTTGTAATTTGTTGGGGATTCTTTAACTATTGTAGAATGGGTGATTTGCAATTTCTAATTTATTGAATGACTATTTAATTTACAGTCTGGTTTCTAATTCTTTATTCACCATTCACTTTTTAGGCAGCACATAATTTTCGATATCTTCCAAAGCAATAGTTTTAGCCGATAAAATTATAAGGCGCTCCACCACATTTCTTAATTCACGTATGTTACCCGTCCAGTCGTATTGCTGCAATGCATCCATTGCTTTTTGATCGATAGATTTTTTTGGCTGCCCGTATTCAGTTGCAATTACATCTAAAAAATAATCTACCAGCAAGGGCACATCTTCTCTTCTTTCATTTAGCGATGGTACATGAATAATAATTACACCCAGGCGATGATACAGATCAAGACGGAAATTTTTATCATCTACTTCTTTCAGAAGATCTTTATTGGTGGCAGTTATAACCCTTACATCTACATTAATATCTTTCTCTGCTCCCACTCTTGTAATTTTCCCTTCCTGCAAAGCTCTCAATACTTTTGCCTGTGCGGTTAAACTCATATCGCCTATCTCATCTAAAAATAAAGTACCGCCGTTGGCTGTTTCAAATTTACCAATGCGCTGTTTTACTGCAGAAGTAAAAGAACCTTTCTCATGTCCGAATAATTCACTCTCTATCAATTCTGATGGAATAGCAGCGCAATTTACTTCCACCATCGGGCCGGTATTGCGGTTGCTTTTTTCATGAATCCATCTTGCCACTAATTCTTTACCCACACCATTTTCTCCCGTTATTAAAATTCTTGCATCGGTTGGTGCAACTTTTTCAATGGTATCTCTTATTTTTTTTATTGGCCCACTCTCTCCAATCATTTCCTGCACTTTGCTCACTTTGCGTTTAAGCACTTTAGTTTCGGTAACCAAAATTTGCTTATCCAATGCATTGCGAAGTGTAATTAATAAACGGTTTAAATCTGGTGGTTTACTAATGTAATCGAATGCGCCTTTTTTCACTGCTTCCACTGCGGTATCAATATTACCATGGCCGCTGATCATAATTACCGGCACTTCGCCATTGATCTCTTTTGCTTTTTCTAAAAATTCAATACCATCCAGCTTGGGCATTTTAATATCGCATAAAACAATATCGTAAGCTTTTTCGCTAAACCGTTTTAACCCTTCTTCGCCATCGCTGGCTTCGTCAATTTTATAACCTTCGTAACTCAGGATTTCAGTTAATGTTTTTCTTATCGCCTTTTCATCATCAATAATTAAAATAGTTGCCATACGCTTTAACAAAATTTTTGTGTGGAGTTGATACGGATATGCATCTCTGCCCGTTAACAACAAAATTAGCAAATTATGCCCTTTAAACCAGCGACAATTTTTTGTGTGCTTATTTGCTGTGCATGCAATAATGCAGCAACTGCACCTGTAAACAAAACAAAAACCAACGAATCAACTGCAAAAATTGCAACTGATATAAATCCTTACCATAGCATAAATGCCATTCCTTTACCCCAAGGTTATGAACGTGTAAAAACCGACAGTCATTCCTTTGCCGCATGGCTGCAGAAGGTATCACTAAAAGAAAACAAAACTGTTTATCTTTTTAATGGTGACGAAAAAATAAATCAACAGGCGCAATTTGCAGTGCTGGATATTTCTGTTAGCAATAAAAATTTACAGCAATGTGCCGATGCAGTAATGCGGCTGAGGGCCGAATTTCTTTTTGCAGAAAAAAGGTTTGATGAGATTATTTTTACTGATAACGAAAAGGGAAATTATTCTTTTACTTCTCCTTACACAAAAGAAAATTTTGCAAAATTTATGGAAAGGGTTTTTGGTATGTGCGGTTCTGCATCTTTATCAAAACAATTAAAAAGGGTTATTGATTTTTCAGCAATAGAAGCTGGTGATAGACATTACCAAAAAAGGGACAACATTATTTTCCATCATCCTTAGTGGTAATAATCTTACCGACGTAGCTTATCAGAATCACTTAAGCCGGTTAAAATATACGGCTGTCAATAATGTTAGCGGCAGGCAGGGAGTATTTAATGTGGGAAGAAGTTTTAATGTGAAGGTAAATGTGCCGTTGAGTTTTAAATGGAAATAATGCTCTGGAATTTCCGGGGTCTTTTCTTACATAGGCTATCTTAACGGCAACTTTTGAATGGCTTAGGAACGGCTTTGCAGCTCGTCGATAGAAAAAAAGAAATTGACATTGCCCGGTA
>NZ_JANMUN010000159.1:0-21425 GCF_031391665.1 Ferruginibacter sp. | reverse complement strand
GTAATATTAACTTCAGTTGCTTTTGAATGCTTCAACACATTATTCAATGCTTCCTTTACTACTAAAAAAACATTTCTTCTTATTTCTCCACTCACAACAATATTGGGTAGATCATCCGGAATGCTGATGGTGCAATTAACCCCGCTGTTTTCAAAATACTCCAGCGAATAACTTCTTATATACGCAATCATATTACCCAGCGAATCGTTGCTGCTGCTCATACTCCAGATAATAGCATTCATTTTATTCAGCAATTCATTGGCAGATGAGGAAATTTTTTCAATCTCTGGAATGGACCTGTCGCCAATTTTATTTTTTGCCAACTCGCTGTATAAACGAATCGTAGTCATACCTGCACCAAGGTCGTCATGCATGTCGGCACTTATCCTGTTGCGTTCTTCCTGCTGTGCTTTTATTATGGCGATCTGGTTTTCAAAATCTTTTTTCTCTACATCTAATTTTAATGCCTCCTGCTCTTTAATACGGCCAATTAGTTCACTTCGGTTTTTATAAGTTAAGCCCAAAAGAAAAAATCCCATTGCAAACAGCAAACCTATTTCATGGTAAAAAAGAGCAGCCGTAAATAACCCGGTAGGCGTAACTTTTAACAGTATAAGTGTTAACGAAATTCCTGAAAAAATAATTGCAAAAGCTGAACCGATGGCCAGGTAGATCATTAATCTTTCCTTTTGCTTAAAAGCAGCAATAATAAATAAAATACCAATTCCTAAAACAATAAATTTCATGGCATTTTCAAAAAAACTTTCTACCAAATACCATTCGGTTAAATAATGAACTAAAGTAAAAACGAGCAACAGGCCAAGTAAAAACCATTCTGCAGATTTAAAAATTTTATCAAGCCGTTTGTGTTTAATTTTTGTATTTAAAAAGTGGCGGGAGAATACGAGGTAGAAAACATTGCCCGTTATTAATAAAAACAAATCTAAATAGCCATTAAAAAAACAGGTAAAACTTCCGGAATAATTTCTGGTGCTGGCATAAAAGAATACTAAAAAAAATGTAGGAAGGGCATAGGCTATATAATAAAAAAATTCCTTTTTACGGGTTAATGCATAATTAACTAATGTAAAAAGAATCAGCATCAGCAGCATGCCGCTCAAAACAAAGCCCATGGTTTTTAAATCATCGCTTTTAAGCCGGGTTATTTTTTTAAAGGTTTCAATATAATTTTTCTTGATTATTTGCGGCTTCAGGTAGTTATAATTTTGCCTGCAAAATTCTAAGTTTACAATAATATCCGCTTTTTCATTTGGGCCTAAGTAAATATGACCGTAGCCAGAACTGTGGCCGTTGTTGATATAGGTTAAACCATTGGCAATTTTTTTATAGATATTAATTTTTTCAAACAAGATTCCAGGAAAAAAATAAATAGTATCGGCAGTGTTGCTGCTGTTAAAAAGGCCAAACTGCAAATAAGCCGGTTTGGTTATTAAACGTGGCGGAATTTGTTCTCTGTATTTAAATTTTGATAATGGAGAAAATACCTGTTGTGTAATGTTGTTAAGGTTGGATGCATTTTCTGTATCAATAAAAATCAAAGCTCTTTTTGTGATCACACCCGAATCTCTCATGGCGCCAATATCAATATAAATGCTGTCGGGCAGGGTTTGTGAGTAACCGGCGCTACACAAAAAAAGAAAAAAAAGTATAATAACAGGTTTTGGCAGTGGAAATAGTTTAAACCAAACTTACAATAAATAATTCACATCAAATAACCATTACAGGCGCTGTAACTGTGTTTGCAGTATTGCTTTTCTTTATCTTTGTTGCCAATGGCAAGTAAAACAAAACCGGTTAAGTCAAAGGGGGCTAATCCTGATCAGTTAAAACAGGAAAAAGAAGAAGCAGTACAAGTAAAACAATTGCTTAAAGATGAACGTACGCATAAAATTGCTGGCAGCATTTTACTGCTTATTGCAATTTTATTATTTATAGCTTTTACATCCTATTTATTTACCTGGGCCGAAGACCAGGATAAGTTTAGCTACCGCATGCTGCTGGCAAACGATATAAAAGTGCAAAATCTTTTAGGCACTTTTGGCGCATTTATTTCAGAAATTTTTGTACGCAAAGGTTTTGGTATTGCCAGCTACCTTATTTGTACTTTCTTTTTTGTTATTGGCGTAAACCTATTTTTTGGCAAAAAAGTTTTTTCTGTTTCTAAAAATATAAAATATTTAATTGTAGGTCTGCCGGTAATAAGTGTGGCTGCGGCAGTGGTATTTAGTGGCCAGGCTTTTCCATGGGGCGGCGCCGTTGGCGATATGAGTAAAGACTGGATGTATAAAACCATTGGTCAAATTGGTACAGTCGGTGTATTGGTGGTAGCGGTTTTATCTTATGTTATCTGGAGGTTTAACCCGGTATTTAAATTACCTTCTAAAAAAGATTTTATAGCGCCGCCAATAAGCGATAACACAGCAACAGATACAAACGAAATTGACGAAACTGCAGATGATGTCTATGACGATGGAATGAAAATAAATTCGCTTAAAGGCGAAGGCAATGTATTGGTAATTGCACCGCTGGAAAATACCATGCTTAATCATGACATTACGTTGGTGGAAAAAGAAAATGGAATTGAAAGTATTGCTGCTTCAAAAGAAGTATTACAAACAGAAGAAGAAATAAAACCAATAATAACTACTCCTAAAGTAAAAGACAGAAATATCACTCCCCTTGAACTGGAAATAAAAACTGTTCCCGAAAAAATTGATGAAGAAGAAGAGCAGGTAATAATAAACAGTAAACTCCCCAACGCAAAACCTTACGATCCAATTTTAGATTTACGGGATTATAAATTTCCTACGCTGGATCTTTTAGAAAACCATGGCAGCGAAAAAATTGTGCAGGATGCCAATGAACTGGAGAATAATAAAAATCAGATCATCAACACCCTTAAAAATTACGATATTAATATTCAGAAAATTTCTGCAACGGTTGGGCCAACCGTTACTTTGTACGAAATTATTCCTGCCGCCGGCGTACGCATATCAAGAATAAAAAATTTAGAAGATGATATTGCATTAAGCCTTGCTGCACTCGGCATCCGCATTATTGCACCTATACCCGGCAAAGGAACAATTGGTATAGAAGTACCCAATGCAAGAAAAACGGTGGTGAGCATGAAAACATTGCTGGCATCCGAGAAATTTCAAAACAATAATTTTTCTTTACCCATTGCCATTGGTAAAAAAATTGATAATGAAAATTTCATTGTCGATCTTACCAGTATGCCGCATTTATTAATGGCGGGTGCAACAGGTCAGGGTAAATCGGTTGGGTTAAATGCAATTCTCGTTTCTCTTTTATATAAAAAACATCCATCACAATTAAAATTTGTTTTGGTTGATCCTAAAAAAGTAGAGCTGAGTATTTACAAAGCCATAGAAAAACACTTTTTAGCAAAACTGCCCGGCGAAGAAGATGCCATCATCACCGACACAAAAAAAGTAGTACACACTTTAAATGCTTTGTGTATTGAAATGGATAACCGCTACGATCTGTTAAAAGAAGCCGGTTGCAGAAATATAAGAGAGTACAACGAAAAATTTGTTGCCCGAAAATTGAATCCTGAAAAAGGGCACCAGTTTTTACCTTTTATAGTTTTGGTGGTAGATGAATTTGCCGATTTAATTATGACGGCCGGCAAAGAAGTAGAAATGCCGATTGCACGTTTGGCGCAGTTAGCAAGAGCGGTGGGTATTCATTTAATTATTGCCACGCAAAGGCCGTCGGTAAATATCATTACAGGTACTATTAAAGCCAACTTTCCGGCACGTATTGCTTTTAAAGTAAGCAGTAAAATTGACAGTCGCACTATTTTAGATGCCGGCGGCGCCGAACAATTAATTGGTAAAGGCGATATGCTTATCAGTTATAATGGCGAATTGGTGCGTTTGCAATGTGCTTTTGTTGATACGCCTGAAGTGGATAAAATTGTTGATTTTATTGGCGAGCAACGTGGTTATCCGCAGGCATTTTTATTGCCCGAATATATTGATGAAAAAGAACTGGAAGCAAAAGGTGCCGACTTAACCGACAGGGATTCTTTATTTGAAGATGCGGCAAGATTAATTGTTGCCAGCCAAATTGGTAGCACCTCTTTATTACAACGCCGCATGAAATTGGGGTATAACCGTGCCGGCCGTTTGATGGATCAGTTAGAAGCAGCAGGAGTAGTGGGCATGAACCAGGGAAGTAAAGCAAGAGATGTGTTGATAAAAACGGAATCGGATCTGCAGCAAATATTTGATTCGTTAGTTTAACAATAGCAAAGGTGTGTAATTAAAATAAGATGGAATTTGAAAAATATATTAATGGTTGTATTGATGATGCGGAAAGAACTCCTGAAATTACTGTGATTGAATTTGTGAATGTTTTTAATAAATGGGCAAAGGATTGCCATAATTTCGTAAAGGCAGACAGGGATAAACTAAAAGAATTGACGAGGAAAGATAGTGAGGCAAGAAAGATTTTAAAACAGATTTATGCAAAGTATTGCACATTAAAAAACAGGAAGAATTATAGAACTAGTAATGGGTATTATTTTTATGGAGGAACTTATAATGCAGGAAGTGAATTAGAAAAAAGCCTAAAAGTTTCAAATAAAATTATTGAAGTTTTTACACTTAAAATTAAAAATATTTCTCCTTCTAGAAAGTACACTGTAATTAAAAAAGGTCAAATCTGGAAAATTGATACCGTTGAAAACTTAATTGGTAATGGTAAATGGAATTTTGACCTTTTATAACTTAATAACTACTCAATAGCTATATAGAACAATACTAACTTCATTCACCATTCACATGTCAAAATTTCTATTAGTCGGCCTTGGTAATATTGGAAGTGAATACGCCAACACCCGCCATAATATCGGGTTTGATGTAGTAAATGCTTTTGTAAAAAAGCATGGCAGCCAATTTGAAGTAGGCCGTTTAGCCTATGTAGCTACCGTAAAATTTAAAGGTAAAACCATTATATGCATTTGCCCCACCACTTTTATGAACCTTAGTGGCAAAGCTTTTAAATATTGGATGGATAAAGAAAAAATTGCAGTAGAAAATACGTTGACCATTGTAGATGATGTAGCATTACCGCTGGAAAAAATACGTTTACGTCCTGCTGGTAGTGCAGGCGGACACAACGGATTAAAAGATATCCAGGCTGTTTTAAATTCCGATAAATACCCCAAATTAAGGTTTGGCATTGGCGATGGCTATCCCAAAGGCATGCAGGCCGATTTTGTTTTAGGCAAATGGCTTAAGGCAGAAGAGCCGCTGGTACTGCTTAAAATAGAAAAATGCATAGACATTATAGAAAGTTTTATTGCAACAGGTATAGATCAAACCATGAGTGCATTTAATAATCTTTCTGTAAAATTATAAGCAATATAACCTGTGTCATTAATACACATTGTTGTTTTTTATATGCTATTTCCCTATATTCGCTTTACAAACCCATCCCCTTAAAAAAAGCACTAAATGAAGATAATTTGTGTTGGCCGCAATTATGCAGACCACGCCAAAGAACTTGGCAACGACATACCTGATGAACCGGTAATATTTATGAAGCCGAAAAGTGCATTGCTGCAAAGCCATACACCTTTTTACTATCCCGAGTTCAGCAATGAATTGAATTACGAATGTGAACTGGTTTTACGTGTTTGTAAAAATGGAAAATATATCCAGGAACGCCATGCATCAAACTATTACAATGGCATAACTGTAGGTATCGATTTTACAGCACGTGATATTCAGGACGAATTAAAAAAGAAAGGTTTACCATGGGAGAAGGCAAAAGCATTTGACAATTCCGCCGCTGTGGGAAAATTTGTAGATGTTGCTCCAACATTAAACAGAAAAAATATCGGCTTCTCTTTTTATAAAAACAAAGAGCTGGCGCAAACAGGCAATTCGGGCAATATGATCTTCAGTATTGATGCTATTATTTCTCATATCTCTAATTATTTTTCTTTAAACATTGGCGACCTGATTTTTACCGGCACACCGGCAGGAGTAGGAGAGTGTGTAGTAGGCGATATACTGGAAGCTTTTTTAGAAAAAGAAAATTTGCTTACGGTTGAAGTAAAATAAATTTCACAACATCATTATAATTTAAAATCGCAATTTTTATTGCGATTTTTTTTTGCCACGGCTATGTCCCGCAGATTTCGCAAATGGCGCAGACAAAAATTTATAATCTGCGGTATCAGCGAAATCTGCGGGACATATTTTACTTTTGAAAAATGATTGCAACAGATATTTTATTAAAAGCGTACCAACTAATGTGCACTGCCAAAGCCATGGCAGAAACTTACGAAGCCAATCGGCCCATTTGTAAATATGTTCATTCTACGTCCCGTGGCCACGAGGCCATACAATTAGCCACTGCTTTTCAATTACAGCCCTGCGATTATGTAAGCCCTTATTACCGTGATGAAAGTATGTTGTTAGGTTTAGGTTTTACGCCTTATCAATTAATGCTGCAACTATTGGCAAAAGGCAATGATATTTTTACTGGCGGCAGAGAGTATTATGCACATCCCAATTATCGTGACAACGATAAACCCAATATCATTCATCAAAGCAGCGCAACCGGTATGCAGGCCATACCAACAACAGGCATAGCGCAGGGTATAAAATATTTGGAGAAGACAATTGACAACGGACAACAGACAACAGTTGACGGGCAATTCATCAGTGGTCAGTCGTCAATGGTCAATCGTCCAATCGTCATCTGCTCTCTCGGCGACGCATCCGTAACCGAAGGCGAAGTAAGCGAAGCATTTCAGTTTGCAGCATTGCATCAACTGCCCATAATTTATTTGGTGCAGGATAATAATTGGGGCATAAGCGTAACTGCCGAAGAAGCAAGAACCACCAATGCCAGCGAAATGGTAAAAGGTTTTAAAGGCATACGAAGAATAAGTATCGACGGCAGTGATTTTTTACAGAGTTATGAAGTAATGAAAAATGTAGTGGATGAAGTGCGTAAAGAACGGCATCCTTTTTTAGTACATGCAAAAGTTCCTTTACTCGGCCATCACACCAGCGGTGTAAGAAAAGAATTTTACCGAACTGCAGAAGACCTTGCAAAACATTATACCGATGATCCCGGTCCAAAATTGCGGAAAAGATTATTAGAACTTGGTATAACGGAAGACACTTTAATTAAAATTGAAAAAGAAACGGCAACACAGGTTGAAAATGATTTTAACGGCGCCGTTGCAGCACCGGAACCTGATGCAAAAACAATAAGCGATTTTGTTTTTGTACCCACAATTGTTACCGAAGAAAAAGGAGAACGTTCTCCGGCAGGTAGAGAAAAAATTGTAATGGTGGATGCCGGTTTGTTTGCGATTAGAGAAATTATGGAGGAATTCCCCGAAGCAGTTTTGTACGGACAGGACGTAGGACGCAGGCTGGGTGGCGTTTTTAGAGAAGCCGCAACTTTAGCAGAACAGTTTGGCGACCATCGTGTTTTTAACACCGCCATACAGGAAGCGTATATTATTGGCAGCACCGTGGGCATGTGTGCCGTAGGTTTAAAACCAATTGTAGAAGTGCAGTTTGCCGATTATATTTATCCGGGATTAAATCAATTAGTAACAGAAATAAGCAAGAGCTGTTATTTAAGCTGTGGCAAATTTCCGGTACAAACTTTAATTCGTGTACCCGTTGGTGCTTATGGCGGCGGCGGTCCTTACCACAGCGGCAGTATTGAAACCACTTTACTCTCCATTAAAGGAATTAAAATTGTGTATCCCACCAATGCAGCAGATATGAAGGGATTGATGAAAGCTGCTTTTCTCGATCCTAATCCTGTGGTAATGCTGGAGCATAAAGGTTTGTACTGGAGTAAAGTGCCGGGTACAGAAGAAGCGAAAACAGCAGAGCCATCATCAGATTATATTATTCCGTTGGGAAAAGGAAATATTGTTTTGCAGGCGGATAATAATTTTGTGGTAGATGGCGAAAGCTGTTGCATAATAACTTATGGTATGGGAGTGTATTGGGCAAAAGCTGCAGCAAAAAACTTTACCGGTAAAGTTGAAGTGGTTGATCTAAGAACTTTATTTCCTTTAGATGAAGAGCTGATTTTTGCTACGGTAAAAAAACACGGCAAATGTTTAATTGTAACAGAAGAACAGCAAAATAATTCTTTTGCCGAAGCGCTGGCAGGCCGGATAAGCAAAGCCTGTTTTAAGTATTTAGATGCACCAGTGGAAGTTTTAGGCGCCTTAAATTTACCAGCCGTGCCTATGAATATTATACTGGAAAAAGAAATGTTACCCAATGCAGAAAAGGTTATGGATAGAATTAAGCAGTTGCTTGAAAATTAAAAAAGCCCATTTAAGGGCTTTTTGTATCGGGGAGCAGACTTGAACTGCCGACCTTCGGGTTATGAATCCGATGCTCTAACCAGCTGAGCTACCCCGACCTGCATATTTACCGTTGATTACAGCGGGGTGCAAAAGTAAAGAAATGAAGGCAATTTCTGAAAACAAATCACAACAAATTGGCCTTGGTCAATAAATGAGGCTCAAATACCTATTTTCTGAAAAATAATAAAAACCCTTAGTCAAGTTTTTTAAATAATGAAATACGCTGATATTGAATACTGTTAGCTCAAAAAACCTATATTCAATTACAGCAGGCCTTTTGCACTTTTAAATTTTACCCAATTATGTATTTACGTTTATTAGTATTCACTTTTTTTATCCTTATGCATTTTATTGCATCTGCCCAGCAAAATGCTATTGATTCTTTTTTAAATACACAGTTAAAAGCAGCGGGAGAAAATGCTTTACGTAAAGCAGATGCCTATAATACCACGGCACGTAAATTTATAAGGACCGATTTGGGAACTTCTTTAATTTTTTCGAGAAAAGCATTGGAAATTTCTACTAAAGAAAAATATGTATCGGGCATGGCAATGGCTTATTGTAATATTACTACAATACTGGAACGGCAGGGTAAAATTGATGCAGCATTTACTGTAGCCGATAGTGCTGAGGCATTGGTAAATAAAGATACCAGCCACGTGGTAAAATGGTACTATGCAACTAACCTGGGTAATTTGTACCGGCGCAAAGCTAATTATCCACTAGCATTGCAATATTACCAGCAAACTGCAAAAATTGCTGAAGATAACAAAGATGAAAAATTAACTGCAAGCAGTTATAATTTATTGGGCATAATTTATTTAACCACCAACGACCTGGACAGGGCAGAGGAGTTTCATAAAAAATCTTTAGTGCTAAGAACAGCGTTGAAAGATTCCATGAGCATGTATTACTCGTACGATAACCTGGGCATTGTAAACAGGGAAAGAAAAAATTATGATAAAGCACTCGAATATTATTTTAAGGCAAAAGAACTGGTAGAATTATTAAAAGACTCTGCAGGAATTTCTTTTATGTACAATGATATTGGTGCAGCCTATTCATTTAAAAATCAAACTGCAGATGCAGAAAAATATTTAAAAGCCTCTATTGGTATAAGAGAACGGAATAACGAATTGCACGAACTGGCTTACACGTATAACTATTTAGGCGAAAATTACGAACGTAAAGGAGATCTGGTAAATGCAGAAGCATCAATAAAAAAAGCCTTATCAATTGCAGTGGCAATAAAAAATAATAAACAGTTAATTGAAGCACACGAAAGTTTGGCCGATTTTTTCAGCCGCAATAAAAAATACGATTCTGCCTATGTGTATGAGCACAAGTATAAATTGATAAAAGATTCTATTATTAAAAAAGATCAGCAGGAAATAATTGCAGAGCTTACCACTAAATACGAAACAGAAAAACAAAAAACACGTATTAAAGAACAGCAGCTGGAAATTACAAAAAAGAATTACTGGCTGGCAGGTATATTGGGTGGGGCATTGGTGTTAATGGCAGGAGGTTATTCTTTTTACAAACGCCGTAAACTAAAGCAGGAAACAAGATTGCAGCAGGAAATTATAAAACAGCAGGATCTTTCCACCAAAGCTGTAATTGCTGCAGAGGAAAACGAACGTAAACGCATAGCCTCCGATTTGCATGATGGCGTAGGACAGATGATGAGTGCTGCTAAAATGAATTTATCGGCTTTTGAAAGTGAACTGAGTTTTGCAACTGAAGAACGCAAACTTGCCTTTGAAAAAATTATTCAGTTGGTTGATGAGGGTTGTAAAGAAGTACGTAATGTAAGTCACCAGATGATGCCTAACGCATTATTAAAGCAAGGGCTTGCAAGCGCCATAAAAGAATTTATTGATAAAATTGATAACAGCATTATTAAAGTTACGCTGCATACCGAAGGATTGAACGATCGCTTAAACAGCAATACCGAAACTGTTTTATACAGGGTAATACAGGAGTGTGTAAACAATGTAATTAAACATGCTAACGCCAATGTACTGGATATTGCTTTGATAAAGGATAAAGATGGTATTGCCGTAACAATAGAAGATAACGGCCGTGGTTTCGACAGCAGTAACAAAATGAATTTTGAAGGCATTGGCCTTAAAAATATTATTTCGAGGATAGAATACTTAAAAGGAAATATTGAATTTGATACTGCGCCGGATAAAGGAACATTGGTGGCAATAGATATTCCCGAGGCATAATTTTAGTTGAATGAGTAAAGAAACGTTGCGTTATTATAAATTAATAAACACAACGTTTCCTAAAAAAATATTTAAGAAAGATACTGCTATGCGTTTACCAGTTTTGCAATATCAATTTTTTTCATTTTCATAATTTCCTGCATTACCCTTGGTGCTTTTTCGGTGTCGGTCATTAGTTTGCCAATAATATTTGGAATAATCTGCCACGAAAAACCAAACTTATCTTTAAGCCATCCGCATTGGCTTTCCTGCCCGCCATCTGCTGTAAGTTTATTCCAGTAATTATCTATTTCTTCCTGTGTTTCGCATTCCACTACCATTGATACGGCTTCGTTAAATTTAAACATGGGGCCGCCGTTTAAACCCATAAACTTTTTTCCATTCAGTTCAAAATTTACAACCATCGGTGTATCTGTGGTAACTTTTGAGTTTTTAAAAACACTGCAGTAAAAATCTGCAGCAGCTTTGGCCTGCCCATCAAACCATAAGCAGGGATAAATTTGATTTGTCATTTTTAATATTTTTGTTATTAGTTAATTTGCTTCTGCATAGTTTTTAAAATTATTAAGAATTGCCTGCCAGCCGCCCTGTTGCAATTCTAATGAATTCATTTCTTCTGCTTCAAATTTTTCAGCAATTTTATAACCGTTATCCTGTTTTATAAAATCAATTTTTACTTTTCTTCCATCACCAAGAATGTATTCAATTTTTTTATTGGGTTCCACTGCGGTGTAAGTACCGCCAAAGTCAAAACCAAAACTGCCATCTTTTGCTTCCATGTAAAAAGAAAAATTTCCACCCACTTTTACATCGTTCTCTGCCTTGGGCGTGTGCCAGTCGTCCGATGCGTTATTCCATTGGGTAATGTGCCTCGGTGCTGTCCAGTGTTCCCAAATTTTTTCAATAGGTGCTGCAACAATTGTTTCTATTGATAATTCAATGGGCTGCTCAGCTAATTCTTTTAAAACAGCTAATGCTTTGGGAAATTTTTCGGATAAATATCCTGCAAAATCCTCCAGCGTATCAAGGTTTACATCAAGTAGTGTGTTGCCATTTTCTTCTTTTAAAGAATACGATTCTAAACCACCACTCCACAATTTTGTTTTTTCATCAACAGGTTGTTTTTCAAAATTTTTAATTTCACCCAAATGCCTGAAACTCATAAATTCATTGGGTTTACTTTGTTCTATTTTGCTGAACATGCCGCCGCCATCAGGCGATAAAAATTGTATGTCGCTCCCTTCTTTCCAGTCGGAAATAGCATGAGAACCCTCTTGAAATGGTGCTGTCCATTTGCGGTAAGTAATATCGTTCCATAATACCTGCCACACTTTGTTTGCTGTAGCATTAATAAGAATGCTGAAATGTATTTTTTTCATACCATTTATTTTTTTTGGTTAATAGTGTTGTTTTAATTTGATAACACAAAGATGCAATAAGAAATTATAAACAGGGAGTGGTAAAAACGACAACTTAAGGGGCTGAATATGACAGCAGCTTTAATTTATCATTTTTTATTTTTTTAAGTTAGATTAGTGGCTGTAAAGTAAATAAAATAAAAAGAAATGGAACAGTTTTTGAAATGATTTACTAACCAGGCATAAATTTTTTTATAAGAAAAATATAATGATTTGCTCGGTTGTGCTTTTGGTAGGAACAGTAAGAAACTTATAAAAACGAAAATGGAGAACTGCTTGAACAGAAAAAACCCCTTTATGAACCTGGCATTAATTTTTAAGCTGCCTGCATTACTTTCTTTGCTTTAACATTCCACAATGTTTCCCATTCACCATCTTTATTCAGTTGCTCCCATTGTATTGCCATGCCATTGCCGCAAGTACTAAAAATAGTTGTACTTCTTACCTGCAAAAGTTTACCTTCCGCTTCCGTGTACCCTGTTAATTTCCAAATGCCATTTTTTTCCCGGCTTTGCCATTCGTATGTTTTACCATCGCTGTAAAAAGAACGGATTGTATAAATTTTATTTTTTTCATCATGAGCAATAACTTCTATGTAGGCTATTGCATGTTCTTCAGCATCTCCTTTAATGCGGTGCACAAGGCAAAGCTCATTTTCTAACTCTTCGCAATATTCCAAGGTGGTTATCCAGGCCGCATGGCCGGGTAAACCTTCTCCTTCATACGGCGCTCCTTCTAAATTCCACTCTCCAACAAATGCATCAAGCTTTTTAAAAGCCGGAGGTATTGAATTTATGGTAATTGTTCTATTGTTAATTTGCATTTTGTACAGGTAAATCGGTATAAGATTAGCCGTAGCAAAATAAGTAACCGTTTTAACACAACTGTTACATAATATGCAGTAATAGTTACATAATTCCCATATTAGAAACAAATGTGTACTACAAATTAATTAAGATTATAAAAGGAGAGGGGGATGTTTTTATTTGTATGTCTGTTTGATTCTCTTATAAGCTGGAAGAATTGAAAAGCTATTTACTAGGGGCTATTTTTCTTTTTTTCTTTAAAAATTTTAAATCATTTTCTAGTCCATCTTTATCATAATCCCAAGCTTTAGGATTCATGTTCTTTGTTCTGGTGCATAAATTTGTATTGAATGTTTTTCCTGATGAATAAGCAAACATTAACCAATGTTCTCCAATTTTAGGAAAAATCCCACATTGACCTGATTGAGCAGGAGAAATAATTTTACTTATTTTACTTATTTGTTTTCCTTTGTAATAAGCTTCTACTTTTAAAAATATAATTCTTTCAAAAGCCTTTTCATAAATTTTTTCAACTTTCCCTTTAAATATAAGATCATATTTATTAAACTGTTTTTCGTCAATATTGCCAGGATGGATACATGAGCAACAGTTGCCTTTTTGACAAAATAGCAGCACTAAAAATAATAAGTATAGTTTCATGAATATTTATTGGTTGCCAATAAGAGATTTAAAATAGCTGGAATTCCATAATAGAAACTAATTTTCATCTTTTTTATTCTGCCTCAAGAAATATTCTTCTAAAATGCAAGCATCTCAATCAGCATAGGCTTTTTCATTTTTTAATATCCTGCAAATTTTCATCCTGCAACAGTATTTTTTTTAACAACACAATTTGCCCCAAATGATAATGGCTGTGCTCAATAATACCATGAAAATTTCTGTAGTAATTGCCATATTTTTTATCTGTAAAATCTTCCCAAAGCTTATGCTCCGGCAATTGTTCTACCAGATGAGCAAAATTTTCAGCATCGCTCCACATCTTGTTCAATAATTTTTCCCAATCATTTTGAGAGAGGATCGGCGGAAGGTTAAAACTGTATTTATCACTGGCATCCAGTGCTTCTCCCTGCAAAACTTTTAATACTGCACTTACATAATAATTAATGTGGTACACCAGTGTGGCAATGGTATTAAAAGAATAAACTGTTGTTGTTGCCTGCTGCCAGGTAACAGCAGTCAAATTATCTTTAAGGTTAGATGAGGCCCAGTTGCCACCAAAATGAATTTCTCTAAAGTGTTTTGCAATTTGCGTTGTTACATTCATACGCTGATTTTTTATTGTTTATCCAGCCATATTTTATAGCCATTTACAATGTCAATAAAATCTACTTTAATAGCATTTTTTGTGTTAGCTTTTTTATTTGCAGTAATACAATATTTTTTAAAAGCTTCCACGCCAAAATTATCAATAATATATTTTACAAATATTCCGCAAATTGAATAATTAGCTTCTGAATATTGGCCATAAAAATCTTTGTTATTAATTATCAAGTCGGTATAATTTAAGCTGTCTTTAAACTTTTTTGCAATTGCCAATCGTTGTTTAAGTAAATTACTGTCATTAAGGTTAGTTACATACTCCACACACCCTTCTACAAAAAAAGCCGGGTTATTATCTTGCGGTATTGTATTATCAAAAAGAAAATGCGAATATTCATGTTTAACTAAACCTGTATTAAATCCATTGGTGTGGATTTCGCCACGGATACTAAAGCCTGCAGAATTATTACCGGGGCAGGTAAGGCCAAACATGCCCGACATGGTTCCATACTCCTGCATATTAGAGTGAAGAAACCAGCTTATTTTTTTTACAGGCATGGGCAGCTTATACACAGTAAGAAATTGTTTTGAATACAATTGTAACTCCCGGTTTAATTTTATATAATCAATCGTGTCTTTAAATGTTTTTGAAACATATATAGCAGAAAATAACGGGGAAGCCAGTTTTATGTAATTGGAGTTTTTAAGATTTTGCAGATTGAACCAATCGAAAAGCTTTCCATTTCTATTGCCAAAAAAAGTTATTTTTCCATGCTGAGTAATTAAAATATCATGGCCTCCTGTTAATGCCAACTGAGCATCCTTTACCGCTTTAATACTATTGCCACTTACAATTATAAGGTTGGTATCAACAAAAACAAAACCGTCAGAACTATCCTGAAAATTTTTATTATTTAAGGCAAATCCTTTTTTTAATTGACTGATTAAAGTACTGTACTGTTTCCATTTTTTAAAATCCTTTATTACTCCAACCAGAAAAAGATTCTTTTTAAAATCACTGTCAGCCAGTTCGGCTTCTTTTTTAAGAATACAATTATTACCCAGTGTTGAACAATAATCATTAAGTATTGCACCCAAACCTGTGCTGTTATCTGGCGAAACAATAATTGTTTGTGTACCAATTATTGTCATAACTTTTTTAAGAGAACAGTCGTAAGCTGGCAGTGTTGCCAAATCTTTTTGCTGTGCAAAAGAAAATATTGCTAAAATAGAGAAAATGAAAGTTGAGAAAAGTTTCATACTGATGGTTAAATATTTTAAAGGCAGTGTATAAAAACTGCTTCATAAATATACATACAATCTAAATTAACACAAACGCTGTAGGGTTAAGAAATAAAAAATATTGAAGGGGGAAAGTAATATTTTAAAAACAAATTCCGGCATTCAAAAAACACCTGGTTATTGCATTTGCAAACCTAAAGGGAGGAGTAGTATAATCAAAATTTATAACTGTAACCTAACCGGAATACCTGTGTTTCGTAATAGTCGGTACTTATTAATGTAAACCCATTTCCATTGGTTTCTTTTTTAATTTTTAAGGTATTAAAAATATCAGTTGCATTAATAAAGAGTTCACCTTTGCTTTTTTGAATCATTTTTTTTACACCCATATCCACCGAAAACCTGGTGCCAATTTTACCCTGCGGAATAATATCCGGCGCTAAATAAATACCTGTTATTTGTATATCTGTTAGTTTAGGTAAATGAAAAATACCATTGAGTTTTATATTGCCCGAAGTAAATTTTTCTTTGCCTGCTGAGTAATTTGAAACTACCGGGTATTTATTTTGTACCGTAAAGGCATCTATAATGTTACGATAGATATTTACATTGGTATTGAATGAAAAAACTTTTGAAAAATCCTGCTGCAAAACCATTTCAATGCCAGTATTGCTGCTATGCCCTGCGTTTTGAAATACAGTATAAATTAAAGCAGCTGGTGGCACTTGTGTTGCTATTCTTGTAATAGTACCTTGGGTGCTGCGATGATATAACGCCGAATAGAAATAACCTTTTTTTGAATTGGTTTTATAACCTAACTCATAAGAATTAGTAAACTGTGGACGAAGTGCCGGGTTACCCACTTTAATAATTTCCGCATCATCATATTTTGGAAAAATTCGAATGTCCACCTCGTTAGGTCTGTCAACTCTTCTATTATAGAATAGTGAAATTTTATTTTGATCGTTTATTTTATACGCTAATCTTACATTAGGAAAAGGCTGAGTGTAATTATAGCCATCACTTTTATAAGTGTTGTGGTTGGGGTTTACTTTATATTGTAAATCCACATACTCTACCCTTAACCCAATTTCCGCTTCTAACTTTTTACTTTCATAAACATAGTTGCCATACACTGCAGGAATAATTTCAGTATAAGTTGCAGCACCACCTGCACTGGTATCTAAAGGAGAATTTAAACCCGGCTTAAATTGCATATTGGTGGGTATATCCCGGTAGCGAAATTTTAATCCGCCTTCAATTCGGCCGTACTTTAAAGGCTTTACATAGTCAATATTAAAATCGGCAACATGTTCATCGGATAATAACTTAAAAGAATCTAATCCGGTATAGCTGGGTAAAATATTTACAAAATTATATTTTTCATCTTCCCTGTGAAAAGTATAATTGAAACCGGCATTTAATAAATGACCTGCCTGTTTAAATTTATGCTGATAAGCAACTGATGCAACAGCCGTAGTTTTTAATTCATCTTCTAAAAATTGCCAAAGGCGTTCTCTTTTAGAAAAATCTTCATTATAAAAAGGCTGGTCGCCACGGTCAATTATTTTTTCGATACCAAACAAACCCGAAACAGTCAGCATATCCTGGTTGTTAATACTCCAGTCAATACCTGCTTTGGTGGTAACAAAATGGGTGTTCCTGTTTCTTTTTGTTTGTTGATTGATAATTGTGCCGTTATTATATTTCCTTTTAACAAATTCATTTTTGTTGAGGGTTTCCGTGTACAACCAATCTGCCTGTAAAAAACTATTTATTTTATTTTTCCGGTAGTTTAAAGAAAGCGAAGGATTTATTTTTGGCGTAGCCTGGTATTGCGGACGAATGCCCGGAAGGTTTTCTTTTTTTTGCCATAACGCACCAAGGCCAGTTGCAAAACCCACTTTACCATTAAAGCCCTGCTGCTTATTTTTTTTATAGATAATATTAATGATACCTGCGTTGCCGTTAGCATCATATTTAGCGGATGGATTGTTGATGATTTCAATTCTTTCAATGGCAGATGCAGGAATATTATCTAAACCTGTTTGGCTGCCAAAGCCTGTTAAAGCAGTTTGTTTACCATCAATTAAAATGGCTACTTTATCGCTGCCTCTTAATTCTACTTTTCCATCCTGGCTGGTGGTTACGCCGGGTAAATTTTTTAATGTCTGTAAAACAGAGCCACCGCTTTGGCTGATGTTTGCAGCTACCGAATAAGTTTTTTTATCCATTTTATTGCTCACATCATCTTGCGTTGCGTTAACAACAACTTCTTGCAACTGTTTTGCATCTTGTTGTAATTCTATTGTGCCAAGGTCTAAGAAGGCACTTAGCGTACCCACTAAAACCGGCTGCGATTTTAATGCAAAACCTGTGTAAGTGCATTGCAAAATATAACTGCCCGATTTTATATTGGTTAATGTAAATCTTCCTTCTTCGTTGCTTACTGTACCTGTAACAAAAGTGCTGTCTTTTGCTGTTTTCAAAACTATATTTACAAAAGGCAAAGCGGCTTTATCTGCTTTGCCTTTTACTAAGCCCGACAGGGTAACTGCCGAAGTTTGAGCCTGCAACATTAAAACTGCAAATACAAAAAATGAAAATAGTGCAATAATTTTTTTCTGCATTGATGAAGGAGATTAAGCCAGGTATTTCAAAATAATTTGATTTGCAAATATAACGCTGCACGGGTCTTTGCAAAAAATACAATACTTGCAAAGAATGTTAAATTAATAACCGCAAATTATTATTTTGTCCGGGCAATAAGAAAAGCCCTGTCTTCTTTTGTAAAACCAACTCTGGGATAATATGTCAAGGCTGTTGGTACCGATAATAATAATATCATCGATTGCTCACCCAATTTTTCTTTTGTAAGATCAATTAATTGTTTGCCAATACCACTTTTTTGATAATCCGGATCTACAGCAAGATCGGCCAGGTAACAACTCCAAACCCAATCGGTGATACACCGGCTTACGCCAATTAATTTTTCATCATCCCATGCGGTTACAACCAGGTTTGAATTGTTGTACATTTTTTTAATTCGCTCTGCATCATTGGTGGGCCTGGGCAATCCGGCTTTATCGTACAATGCAATTACCTGTTCGGCAGTGGGTATAATATCTGTTTTGTAAATTATTGGCATGGATGTTATTTGAAAATAAAATTAGTGAATTGGTAAAAGGTAAATTTAAGAGTAAAGATTTTTGCACAGTTCATGTTGTTTCCAAAAGAAAAGTTATGGAATGGGGTTTCCTTCACATCGTTATTACTACTTTTCCTTTGTGCCCAGCTTTATCAAAAAGCCTGAATGCTTCCGCGAAATCATTTAGTTTGTAAGGTCCATCTATCAGAGGTTTTACTTTGCCAGCTTCGAAAAGTTCATTCATATACAATAAATCCCTGTTTGTCTTTAAGGCAACAATACGTATGTGTTTTTTACTGATCATCGAAATCCATGGCCCCATTATCAAAGCCTGTAGAAGTCGGCCCATGGAACCCCCAACTGTAACATAAATTCCATTGGGACACAATGCACGGGCATAATCAAACATCGAACGATTTGTCTTAACATCAAGGATCAGATCATAAAACTTTCCGTTTTTAGTAAAATCTTGTTTTGTATAATCAATGACATGATCAAAGCCCATTGAACATAGCTTATCCAATTTACCTGTACTGTCAACCCCGGTTATTTCAACCCCGTATAATTTGGCAATCTGCACTGCAAAAGTACCAACACCTCCGCCTGCACCATTTATCAATACTTTTTGTCCGGGGTGAATTTTTCCTTTATCAATAAGCCCCTGTACAGCCAGCATCGCCGCCTGTGGTATTGCCGCTGCTTCTTCGAAACTCATGGCTACAGGTTTTAGTGCTAATGATTTTTCACGGGCACAGGTATACTCAGCAAAACCTCCCCAGTAACTGCTCAAATCACCATACACTTCATCGCCTGTTTTAAACCTGGTTACATTTTTACCAACTGCTTCAATTCGTCCCGAAATATCGGAACCGAGTATTTTTCTCTTCGGCTTCAGAAGACCGTTTAGTAAGCGATTTATGAAGTCGCCCTCAAGAAGGCCAAAATCCCAATCATTTATTGATACTGCTTGAACTTTAATCAATACCTCATCATCCTTTGGAAAAGGTTTTTCTATTTCTTTGATCTGTAGAACTTCAGGACCTCCGTATTTTGTGTAAACAATTGCCTTCAATTTAGTAGATTAATTTTAAAGTGACGCACAACGTATCTATTAATTGCTATAAGAAGTTACTCGAATTCTAAGTTCGTTTTGATCTCAATATTTTGTATTGCTTATACCGTCAACGCAATTTAAGATTTTTTTAATCTGTGTGTAACTATTTTATGAGCCTGCGAAAGATGAATACTATTTCCGAAGCCGGGCACAAAAAAATCCCGGTAATAAACTTACCAGGATTTTTATTTTCAAATTTATTCCCAAAAAAAATGAGATAGAAATAACACCGCAATTAACTCATCTCCGCAAAACACTTATGAAAATACGGTATCGTTTCAATGCCTTTATAAAAATTATCGAGATTAAATTTTTCGTTAGGGCTGTGCAGGTTATCACTGTCTAAACCAAAACCCATAAACACAATTTTAATACCCAGCTCTTTTTCAAACAAAGCACAAATAGGAATACTGCCACCACCACGTACAGGGATAGGTGTTTTTCCAAAAGTGGTTTCCATGGCTTTGGCAGCGGCTTTATAAGCTTTGCTGTCAATTGGAGTCATGTAGGGTTCGCCGCCATGGTGCAGGCTTGCTTTTACGGTTACATAAGGCGGCGCAATCTTTTTTAAATGATTAATAAGCAGGTCGGTTATTTTATCGGATGTTTGGTTGGGTACCAACCTTGCACTAATTTTTGCAAATGCTTTGCCCGGTAAAACTGTTTTGGCACCTTCGCCGGTGTAGCCGCCCCAAATACCATTCAATTCTATAGTAGGTCGAATGCCTGTTCTTTCATTAGTGCTAAAACCATTTTCGCCCCACAATTCTTTTACACCTAAATCATCCGCATATGCTGCAGCGTCAAAAGGTGCAAGCGCCATTAATTTTCTTTCTTCATCGGTTGCAATGGCTACATCATCATAAAAACCGGGGATGGTAATGTGGTTATTTTCATCATGCAGTGAGGCAATCATTTTTGCTAAAATAGTAATCGGGTTTGCAACGGCACCGCCATACACACCGCTGTGCAAATCACGATTGGGGCCTGTTACTTCTACTTCAATATAACTAAGGCCACGTACACCAATATCAATACTGGGTGTATCTAAACTTATCATGGCGGTATCACTTATCAAAATTACATCTGCCTTTAATAATTCTTTATGCGATTTTACAAACGTGGCCAAATTAGGACTGCCCACTTCTTCTTCACCTTCAATACAAAATTTAATATTGGTGGTCATGCTGTTTGTTTTAACCATTGTTTCCAATGCTTTTACATGCATATAAAATTGTCCTTTATCATCGCAACTTCCTCTTGCATAAATTTTGCCATCAATAATTACAGGTTCAAAAGGGCCACTCTTCCATAGTTCTAAAGGATCGGCAGGTTGCACATCGTAATGCCCGTAAACTAAAACCGTTGGTTTGTTGGCATCAATTATTTTTTCGCCATAAACTAAAGGATGGCCTGCGGTTTCGTAAATTTCTACTTTGTCTGCACCTGCTTCCAGCAATCTTGCTTTAACAGCTTCGGCGCATTTTATCATATCAGTTTTATGTTCGCTTTTAGCGCTAACACTTGGTATGCGTAACAGATCTAACAACTCGTTTAAAAAACGGTCTTTGTTTTGTGCTTGATAATCTTTCCAGGCTTGCATAAATAGTTTATTAATTAATTAGTTGATTGGTTGATTGGTTGATTGGTTGAATGTTGAATGTTGAATGTTGAATGTTGAATGTTGAATGTTGAATGTTGAATGTTGAATGTTGAATGTTGAATGTTGAATGTTGAATGTTGAATTTTTAATTTTGAATTTTGAATGTTTAATG
>NZ_JANMUN010000143.1:0-30855 GCF_031391665.1 Ferruginibacter sp. | reverse complement strand
TCTAATAAATTTAAACGTTCGGTTATAAAAGACAGGGTGTTGATTGATAAAATATTTTTTTCTTCAATTGATTTTACATCGTATGTTTTAATCAGCGTATTTAAAATATTAACTGCTCTTTGCGCTATTACATCCTTATAACTTAAATCTAAAATAGCAGATTGCTTTGCAGATGCAACTTTTAGCGCTAAGATAATATATGAGGCAACTACGCTGGGGTTGCCCAATTCAAAAAAGAACTGTTTATCTGCTTCTGACGGTGAAGGAAGGTAATGTGGGTTGGGTGTAAACTTAAGTACCCCGTATGGCGTTGTCACAAATTGGTTAACCGGGTATTTGTCTTTTCCCTCTACTAAAACAGTTTTCGTTTTGTAATCATAATTAAAATTAACCTTTTCTGTTTCAACCATCGAATCTGTATTTCTGGCTTCTACAACTATGGGTGACAATAAGTAAGCATCGCTTTTTTTAACCTTTCCTTGTTGCCATATTGGGGCATATAAAAAAAGCTTTTTTACTACATCTTCCATCAATGCCCTTGATTGAAGCACCTCCAGTTCATTTTCTATGCTTTTATTAGAAGCTATAAGATTAAACTGATCCATTATTTTTGAATCATCGCTGCCCCTTCTGTCGTCTTTAATAATAATTTTAGCATTGGCCTCATATACCGGAGTGGCATAGCGTAAAAATACATATGCAGCTGACAAAGATAAAAGTACGAACAGTACTAATAAAGGCCAATAAGGTAAATATTTGGCAGCAATTTGCTCTACCATATTGGTTTCCTTTTCTGCTACCTCTACATATTTATTATCAGATTGTTCCATTATTACTTCTTATTTAATCACTTTATCTAACACCAAAAATAGAAATGACACACTGGTTATTACAATTGGCAGTATTTGCTGAGATCTTCCAGACAAAGCCACTTTAGCTTTATTAGGTTCTACATATATCACATCATTCGGTTTTAAATAGTAATATTCCGATTGTAAAAATTTACTTGAGCTAATGTCTATACGACGGGTAGTTCTTATACCATCTTCTTCTCTTATTAGTAAGATATTATGTCTTTTACCATAAATAGTAATATCACCTGCCATACCAAGTGCTTTAACTAAAGAAATTTGTTCGTTTGCTACATTTATTACCAACGGATGACTTACTTCGCCTAAAACTGTAACTTCAAAATTAAGAAGATGTATTTCTACAATTGGATCTAAAAGGAGCTTCTTTGAATTTATTAGATTGACTATATTATCTGACAATTGCTTTTTTGTAAGACCAACGGCCTGAATATAACCCAAAGAAGGTAATAGAATATTTCCGTTGCTGGTTACAGTATAACCCTTGCTTGCTAAAGCATCCTGTTTATTGTAATCCATTGAAGCTTCTTTACTGCGGCTACTTATAATAACACTTAATATATCATTATATTGTATTTTGGCATCCTCCATTCCTAAAAATCTTGATGAAATACTATCGTTTGTATTTTGGAAATAAGTTACTTTGCCAGTGGTAGTACACGATGACGTACTGAACAATGAAAAAATTATAGCAATAAACAAAAGAAACCTAGTTTCCATATGCATGATTTTAGAGTTGAGCCTGTTTTAATGAATTAATTGGGAACGTGATTTTAACACAAAATATTGAACAGCTGTGGTTTTGGCACGGATTACGAATCTCAAATTAAGGTAAGCTAATGACAAAGATGTCATCTTCAGAACGTAAAGATAATATAAAATTTATAACCTCAAAATAAAATTAAGGTTATCTTAATTAATTTTAATACACATTATATAAAAATATATTTTTATCTGCCTGATTTACTACACAATGATTAACTTTACTCCATTGAATATTTCATCTATAAGTATATCAATACTACCAATTACCTAAAACTTAATTATGAAAATCTCTCTCTTACTTTTTACCGCTATTTATATAAATGTAGCACAGGCTCAAACTACTATTGTAAAAGACCCAGAAATTGAAAGCATGGTCAAGGAAGTTTCACCAGACTCTTTACAGGCATACATTAAAACTTTAGTTGCTTTTGGCACCAGGAATACATTGAGTAATCAAAGCAGTACTACAAGAGGTATTGGTGCTGCAAGAAACTGGGTATTGCTGAAATTTCAGCAAATAGCTAAGCACTCAGCCGGACGATTAACTGCTTTTATTGATACAACTACTTTACCAGCCGATGGCAGAAGAGTTGACAGGCCAATACTATTAGGAAATGCTGTAGCTACTCTTAAAGGCACAGATCCGTTAGATAAACGCATATTTATTATAAGCGGACATTTAGACAATATGCGTACCAGCCCCACCGATAGTTTGGGTGATGCACCAGGTGCAAATGATGATGGAAGCGGTACCGCAGCTGTAATTGAATGTGCAAGGGTGATGAGTAAACATTCTTTTCCAGCTACAATAATTTTTGTGGCTGTTAGCGGCGAAGAGCAGGGGTTATTAGGCGCTGCTTACATGAGCGAAAAAGCTAAAAAAGAAAACTGGAAAATTGAGGCGGTTTTAAACAATGATATTATGGGCAGTAACAACAGTAATGAAACCAATATTATTGACAATACAAAAATCAGAGTATTTAGTGAAGGACTTCCTGCGTTTGAAACAGAAAAAAATGCCGTAACTATTAGAAATCTGGGGTTGGAAAACGATGGTAAATCGAGGCAGCTGGCCCGCTATGTAAAAGAAATTGGCGAACGCTATGTAGATAATCTTCAAATTGTAATGGTCTACCGCAACGATCGTTTTTTACGTGGTGGCGATCACACACCTTATGTACAGCGTGGGTTTGCCGCCGTTAGATTTACAGAGATGAATGAAAATTATACAAGACAGCATCAAAACGTACGTACAGAAAACAATATTAAGTATGGCGACCTTGAAGAACACATTGATTACGAATATTTGAGAAAAAATACCGCCATGAACCTGGCAAACCTTGCCAATCTTTCCAAAGCTCCACCAATACCCGACTCTGTAAAAATGGATGTAAAAAAATTAAGCAATACCACTTTGCTTTTTTGGAATAAACCACAATTTGGTGCTGTAAAAGGTTATTTTGTTTTGGTTAGAGAAACCACTAGTGCTGTTTGGCAAAAAAAAATATTTACCGCCACAACAACCATTACTTTACCTTTTAGTAAAGACAATTACTTTTTTGCTGTACAAAGTGTAAATGAAAACGGCAACGAAAGTTTACCGGTAATTCCTGGTATATCGGGCCGGTAAAAAGAAATAATAAAGCCCCTGTAAACAGAGGCTTTTAAAACCCAAAACCCTAACAAACTATTTTTTTGTTTTTCTTTCTACAGTTATTTCGCCGTAGCTGTTGCATTTAAGCTTTAAAATTTTTTGGCTGTTTTCAACATTTACATAATAATTGGTTTGCCCGTCAAAAACTATTTCGCTTACATTATTGGCAACGGTATAATCTTTATACCTGTTTGTAATGGCCAATGAAACATTAAGGGGTAATTGACTGGTTTCAATTACTCTTGATACACCCAGCAGCTCGCCGCTTTCGTTGTAAGCAGCAGAAACTTCTTTTTCATTAAGCTTAAATGAAGCAAAATAAAAATCATCCTTTTTTTCCCAGTTAACATTTAATGCACCGGTAAAATTTTTTTCAAATTCTGCTTTCACCCTTTCGGATATTTTTTCGGGGCCGGGAGAAGCAAAAGCACTTGTGGCAAGCAAAATTGCTACTGCCGCAAACATTGTTTTTAATTTTTTCATAACTATACTTTTTTTGGTTTAAAATAACTGCCATGGCTTAGCAGCGGTTAATAACAAAACAAAAGTAAATGCAGCTTACGTAAACTGAAAGCATTACTTTACCAATAGCATTAAACTATGTTAAACAATGTACGAACGGTAATATGCTATAAAAACATTTTTATTAAAATCAACCAAAACCCTTTACCATAAAGCCTTTGCTCTTTTTTCTTAATAAAATACTAAATTTTGTTTTTGTTGTGTTAAAAAGTAAATGCGGTTTTCTAAACCCAGTTGGCTAATTATAAAAGTTATCTTTACCATTCAATTAATTTTTGCAAATGAATTTTCTGGCACATGCCCATCTTTCTTTTAACCATCCGCAAATTTTGGTGGGCAACATGATAAGTGATTTTGTAAAAGGTAAAAAACAATATGAATACGATGCCGCTATACACAAGGGCATTCAGCTGCACCGGGCTATAGATAATTTTACTGATACCCATGATGCCACTCAATATATAAAATTATTTTTCAGGCCTCAATACCGTTTGTACTCAGGTGCATTTACAGATGTAGTGTATGACCATTTTTTAGCAAACGATACATCAGAATTTTTAACTGATGATGATTTAAAAAAATTCAGTTTAGCCACCTATCAAATTCTTGAAACCAATGTTGCCGTATTACCGGAGGGTTTTAAAAAAATGCTGCCTTACATGATTGAATACAACTGGTTGTATAACTATAAAAATAAGTGGGGGATAGAAAAAAGTTTTAACGGGCTTGTAAAACGTTCGCAGTACCTTACAGAAAGCGTTGTTGCCTTTAATATTTTTAACACACATTATGAGGCCATAAAATCTCAGTACCAAATTTTTTATCCCGATTTAAAAAAATTTGCCGCACATCAATTGCTGCAAATATTAAATGCCTGATTGGTTTATCTTTGAAAAAATATTTTTAATCTATGAAGAAGTTTTTTTTATTGGTTTGTGCAGTAATATTTTCTGCATCTTTTTTAATTGCACAAACTAAATTACCGCCTGTAGATAAATCTACAATGGATATGAGTTATTATCCCAATGGTTACCCTGTTTCTAAAATACAGGATAAACCAACAGACCCATTAGTAGCAAGGGTTATTTACAGCAGACCTCAAAAAAGTGGCAGAACGGTTTTTGGAGATTTACTTGAATACGGAAAAGTGTGGCGCCTTGGTGCTAATGAAGCAACAGAAATTGAATTTTACCAAAATGTAAAAATTAATACTACAAAAATTAAAAAGGGGCGATATACAATGTACTGCATCCCTTATGCAGATAGATGGACTGTTATCATCAATAAAGAAAATGATACCTGGGGTTCTTTTAAATACGATATAAAAAAAGATGTGGCGAGAATGGATGTGCCTGTTCAAAAACAAGCTGAAATTGTAGAAGCTTTTACCATGACTTTTGAAAAAGCTGGAACCGGCACCAATTTAATTATTGCCTGGGATGATGTAAAAGTAAGCTTGCCAATTGTTTTTTAATTAATTGAATTAAATGATAAAAAATAAACCAACATTATTTTTTGTGATCGTATTGCTTACAGCTTTGTGCTTTAATGCCTGCAATACCATTAATTCTAACAACCCCGAAATTCAAAAACCTGTTTTTGAACCTTCCAACTCTTATGCTGCTGTTGATAAATCGCCGATGGATATTAGTTATTATCCTGTAGATTTTCCTGCACGTAAGATGAGTGGTAACGATACCGGCAGTTTAACAGCAAGGGTAATTTACAGCAGGCCACAAAAAAATGGGAGGGCAATTTTTGGCAACGAGCCTCCGCCAAAATATGTGCAGCAATACGGTGATTTATGGCGATTAGGCGCAAACGAGGCAAGTGAAATTGAATTTTTTAAACCCGTAAGTATTAAAGGGCAGCGCATTTCAAAAGGCCGTTATATTATTTATTGTATTCCGTTTGAAGATAAATGGGTAATCGTTTTTAATACCAATCTTTTCTCGTGGGGCTTGCACCCTGATACTGCTAAAGACATTGCAAAAATTGAAACCCCTGTTTATAAGTCTGAAAAAACTATTGAGCATTTTACCATGGTATTTCAACCATCGGCAACAGGCGCCAATTTAATTATGGCGTGGGATAATATGCAGGCTGCCTTACCCATTTCTTTTTAGTACAAATAATATTTCTTTTCTCTTTACCTGCCCTCAATATTTTTATTGATATTTACATCTATGTGTGGAATTGCAGGTATATTATCAACTTCTTCTGAAACAATACCAACGTTTCATTTAAAAAAAATGATTGATGCAATGGCACACCGTGGGCCAGATGGTGAAGGAGTTTGGAGCAATGAAAAAAATAATATTGTTTTCGGTCACCGTCGCCTTTCTGTTATTGATTTAAGTGATGCTGCCGCACAACCCATGCATTATTTAAACCGTTACACCATTGTTTACAATGGCGAAATTTATAATTATGTAGAATTAAAAGAATTATTACTGCAGCATGGCTATATATTTAAATCGAAATCGGATACGGAAGTTATTTTGGCTGCTTATGATTTTTGGAAAGAAGACTGCCTTACGCATTTTGACGGCATGTTTGCCTTTGCCATTTGGGATGAACTGGAGCAACAACTTTTTGCTGCAAGGGATCGCTTTGGAGAAAAGCCTTTTTATTATTACGAAGATGATAAATACTTAGTTTTTGCCAGCGAAATGAAAGCTTTATGGGCCGCAGGTGTAAAAAAAGAGACCGACGAAAAAATGCTGTTGAATTACCTGGCACTGGGTAATGTGCAAAGTGCTGCAGATAAAAAGCAAACTTTTTTCAGCGACATTTATTCTTTACTGCCTGCACATTTTTTTCAATACAAACCATCTGCACAAAAACTTGTTATAAAAAGATACTGGCATATTGATAAAGAATTTAGAATTAATATTTCGCCGGAAGACGCCATTGAAAAATTCAACGAATTATTTACAACATCGGTAAAAAAAAGATTGCGCAGCGATGTTGCATTGGGAACAAGTTTAAGTGGTGGCCTCGACAGTTCAACCATTGTGTCTGCAATGCAAAATCTAAAAGTTAATCTTCATCAACTAAAAACTTTTTCTGCTGTTTTCCCCGGTTT
Source organism: Ferruginibacter sp. (assembly GCF_031391665.1). Lineage (GTDB taxonomy): Bacteria > Bacteroidota > Bacteroidia > Chitinophagales > Chitinophagaceae > Ferruginibacter. The sequence goes on along the minus strand of NZ_JANMUN010000143.1, from coordinate 23,957 downwards.
TGAAAAAGATGAATCCATTTATATTAACCTGCTTACAAACCAACTTGATGTTACTAATTTTAAAACTCAACCCACTGCCGATGGGTTAATTAAAGATTTTGAAAAACTTTGTTATCACCAGGAAGAACCTTTTCAATCATCAAGCATTTATGCACAATACAAAGTTTTTGAGTTAGCCAAACAAAACGATGTAATAGTTTTACTGGACGGGCAGGGCGCCGATGAAACATTAGCCGGTTACCACAAATACATTCACTGGTATTTGCAGGAAGTATTAAGCAGGCATAAACTGGGTGCTGCACAAAAAGAGTTAAGAGCTTTACGAAAAAATAAAATTCCGTTCAGGTGGAATTTAAAAAACTATTTTGCTGCTTTTTTACCTATGCATGCAGCCATGCAATTAGAAAAAAATGAGTACGAAAAAACAATGCATCAGCCGGATATTAATCCTGAATTTTTAAGAACGCAAAGAGGCAGGGAATGGGAAGGTATTCACAAACCTGTTGTTACCAAGCTTAATGATATTTTACATTTTACCACCACAGAATTGGGCCTGGAAGAATTACTGCGGTACGCCGACAGAAACAGTATGGCGCATGGCAGAGAAGTTCGCTTACCTTTTTTAGATCATAAATTAGTTGAGTTTATTTTTTCTCTTCCTTCAAATTTAAAAATACATGATGGCTGGACAAAATGGTTATTGCGAAAAGCTATGGATAAAAAATTACCACATGAAATTGTTTGGAGAAAAGATAAAGTAGGTTACGAACCGCCACAGCAACAATGGATGGAAAATAAAACCCTGCAGGATTATATGCATGAGGCCAAAAAGAAATTGGTGGATGCAAATATTTTGCGAAAAAATGTTTTGGATAAAAAAATAATTCCTGCATCTGCCCATGCAGATAATAATTACGACTGGAGATATTTGTGTGCTGCTAAAATAATTGCCCCAAACCCCTAAAGGGGCTTAAGAAAAATCACGTTACTTTGTAAAAAAATTCTATGAGTTTAAAAGATACAAGTTCTCCTTCGGGGAATAAAAGCATGAAACTTGCTACAAAATTAATACACGCCGGTGCAGAGCCCGACCCCAGTACCGGAGCTATTATGACACCCATTTACCAAACATCTACTTATGTACAACAGGCACCGGGGGTAAATAAAGGTTACGAGTATGCCCGTAGCCAAAACCCTACCCGTAAAGCATTGGAAGATGCTTATGCTATAATTGAAAATGGAAAATTTGGTTTGGCTTTTAGCAGCGGTGTTGCCGCAACAGACAGTGTAATAAAATTATTAAACCCCGGCGACGAAGTAATTGCAGCAAGCGATATGTACGGCGGCAGTTACCGGTTATTTACAAAAGTGTGGGAACGCTACAATATAAAATTTATTTATGTTGATACCAGTAATGTTGAAAATGTAAAAGCAGCTGTAACACCAAATACAAAATTAATATGGATAGAAACGCCTACTAATCCTTTAATGAATATTACCGATATTGAAGCCATTGCTGCTATATCAAAAAAAGCAGGCGCATTGCTTTGTGTTGATAATACTTTTGCATCGCCATACTTACAAAACCCTTTAGATTTAGGAGCCGATATTGTAATGCACAGCGCTACGAAATATTTAGGTGGCCACAGCGATGTAATACAGGGGTGTTTAATGATGAACGACGCAGCGCTTAGAGAAAAATTATATTTTATACAAAAAAGTTGTGGCGCTGTACCTGGGCCTCAAGATTGTTTTTTAGTATTGAGAGGCATAAAAACTTTAGGTGTTCGCATGAAAGCGCATTGCGAAAATGGCGAAAAAATTGCACACTGGTTACGCAATAATAAAAAAGTTGCAAAAGTTTACTGGCCCGGTTTTGAAGACAGCGCTGGTTATGCTATTGCAAAAAAACAGATGAATGGCTTTGGCGGTATGATAAGTTTTGAATTAAAAAACGACAGTGATGCTGAAGTAAAAAGAGTGTTATCAGCTACGCATTTATTTTCTTTAGCCGAGAGTTTGGGTGGTGTAGAAAGTTTAATCAATCATCCTGCAAGTATGACGCATGCCAGCATACCAAGAGAAGAAAGAATTAAAAATGGTTTGAGTGATGGCCTGATAAGACTAAGCGTGGGTATTGAAGATGCTGATGATTTGATTGAAGATTTGAATAAAGCAATTGGGTAATTTAAGATGGATGAACATAATCTTAAAGAATTTTTAAACAGCAAGGTTGATTTTTACAATCAACCTTCTTTTATTGCAGCAGATCCAATTTGTATCCCACATCTTTTTACAAAAAAACAGGATATAGAAATTGCCGGTTTTTTTGCCGCCATTTTTGCATGGGGCAACCGTACTACCATTATCAATAAAAGCAAAGAATTGTTGCAGTTAATGGATAATGCACCGCATCAATTTGTATTACATCATCAACCCAAAGATTTAAAAAAATTAGAAGGTTTTAAACACCGCACATTTAATACTACCGATCTGTTGTACTGCATCGAATTTTTCAACATGCATTATTCTAACAATAATTCTCTTGAAAATGCTTTTACAAAAGGGATGCAAAAAAAAGATGCTACAATAGAAAATGGATTGAATGGCTTTTATCATTATTTTTTTTCTCTGCCGTATATTTCCCAAAGAACAAAAAAACATATTGCCTCGCCTGAAAAAAACAGCAGTTGCAAAAGATTGAACATGTATTTACGCTGGATGGTACGCAACGATACAACAGGCGTTGATTTTGGCATCTGGAAAAACATTTCTCCCTCGCAATTAATTATACCTATTGATGTGCATGTGGCAAGGGTGGCCAAAAGATTTAATTTATTGCAGCGCCATCAAACCGACTGGCAATCGGCGCTGGAGCTAACCAAATATTTACGAACTTTAGATGCTACAGATCCGGTAAAATATGATTTTGCTTTATTTGGTACCGGCGTAATGGAAAAATTATAATGAACAATGCTGAACTTATACAATACATTAATAAAGACATGGCACTGGAGCTGCCGGAAAAAATCTCTTTTGCCGAACTGGAAGAAAAATTATCCGCCAGTATTAATCAACTTATTCAAAATAATTTTGAAAAATTAGTATCGCTGTTGTACAGAATTGATGTAAGCGAAAAAAAGTTAAAAAATCTTTTGCAGGATCATGTCAATGAAAATGCAGGAAAAATTATTGCACAATTAATTATTGAAAGGCAGCTGGAAAAAATGACGCTGCGAAAAAAATATAAAAATGAAAATACCGGCGCTTCAGATGAAGAACCCTGGTAAAATTTACGCTTCCTGCCTGCTCCTGTTTTTACTAAACATCAGCTCCTGCACTTTTGTTTTATCTTCTTTTTCTTTACTTAAATCGAACATAGTACCAAACACATGATCCCACAAAGTGCTGCTTACACCAAAACCCATGTGGTCGTTTTTATAATGATGCAGGTGATGATTGCGCCATAAAGGTTTCATCCATTTAAAAGGCGGGTTCCAGGCATGTATGGCATAATGCATGGTACCGTAAACTAAATAGCCTAAAATAAATCCCGGAAAAAAAGCAAATACATAACCTTTGGCCCCCAATAAATACGCTGCAAAATACATCAGCGAAAAAATTGCAGAAGATAAAATTAAACTCGGTACAGGCGGCATAAATAACCTTTCTTTATCCCTTGGGTACTCGTGATGATTACCATGAATGATATAAACAAATTTTGTAGCCCTGTCGCTTTCAGCAACAAAGTGAAATGCAAAACGGTGAATACAGTATTCGAAAAGTGTCCAGAAAAAAATGCCGCTTAAAAAAGTAAGCATAACATTTATAACCTCAATTTGCATTACAGCATTAGTATAATACAGCATAAAGCTGATGATGGGCACATATAAACCCCATATTACCAAAGGATGAGTTTTGGTAAGATATTCTAAATATTGATTTTTAAAAAAGCTGTGCATGGCCTTTATTATGAATTTTCTCGAATTTCATGCTTAAAGTTTAATACTACAAAATTACAAATTCAAAATATAAAACAATAATTCATTTGTTAATTTAATCCTTACATAATTAGTTATTTTTACCAATAATTTTTTTTATGAAATTAGTTACCTATTTAAAAGACGACCACCTTCAATTAGCCCTTTTAGTAAATGGCAATTTATACGATACCGACAGCCTGCACCCCGATTTACCCAATAGCATGTCGATGTTTTTAAATTACTGGGATGACGTAATTCCCGTAGTAAAAGCCGCAGAGCAACGTATAAAAGATGGCTTGGGCCGAAGTTCGCTTGCCACTCCGTATGCCGGCACTCAAATTTTGGCGCCGGTACCGCACCCCACCAGTTGCAGGGATGGTTACGCTTTTCGCCAGCATGTAGCCGCCGCCAGGCGCAACAGAAAAGTGGATATGATTCCGGAATTTGATCAATACCCCATTTTTTATTTTACCAATCATAACAGTATACAGGGGCCAGGTGAAGTGGTTTGCATGCCCGATCATTTTAAAAAATTAGATTTTGAACTGGAAGCTGCAATAGTTATTTGCAAGCCAGGCCGTAATATAGTTGCAGCTGAAGCTGATGAATATATAGGCGGCCTGATGATAATGAATGATATTAGTGCAAGAACCTTACAAATGGAAGAAATGCTGCTGAACCTTGGGCCTGCAAAAGGAAAAGATTTTGCAACTGCTGTTGGCCCGATGCTGGTTACTTTGGATGAGCTGGAAGAATTTGAAGTGCCCTGCAAAGAAAATCATACAGGCAAAGCCTGGAATTTAAACATGAAATGCTGGGTTAATGGTGTGCAGGTTAGCGATGGTAATGTGGCGGATATGGACTGGACCTTTGCAGAAATTATTGAGCGCTGCAGTTATGGTGTACATGTAATGCCCGGCGACATTATTGGCAGCGGCACAGTAGGTACCGGGTGTTTTTTAGAATTGAATGGTACTGGAAAATTAAATAACCCTGATTACACTGAGCAATGGTTACAAGATGGTGATGTGGTTGAAATGGAGATTGATGGGTTGGGGAAACTCACCAATACTTTTGTGAGAGATGAGAGTGATTTTAGTATTTTAGATTTGAAGAAAATGTAGTTTTTAGCGTTAAGGTAAGCGAAGTTTCTATCGCAGAGAAAAGGAGAAAATGAGAATACGCAGAAATATTTTTTTCTCAGCGTAAAACTCTGCTCCTCATTTTCTCAGCGTTAAATAATTTTAGCGTTGAAGTAAGTGAAGTTTATATCACAGAGAAAAGGAGGAAAAGAGAATACGCAGATATAATTTTATTTCCTGCAATAAATTTATTACTTCATCTTTTTTGTGTTAAAAAATATTTTATAACTAATGAGAGATTAAATGAAATTGGTGGAATCATTTGGGATGCATCAATAACAGTTCATAGGGAATTAGGTCCCGGGTTATTGGAATCTGCATATCAATTGGCTTTAAAAAGAGAGTTGGAATTAAGAGGGTTAAAAGTAAGAGCTAAAGTACCAGTTGAATGAATTTATAAAGAAATACCCTTAGGAAAAGCATATGAAATTGATTTATTGGTTGAAGAAGAAATTATTGTTGAAAATAAATCAACAGATGGGATTGCTCCAATTTTTATTTTTCAGGTCATTACTTATCTTAAACTATACCATCAAAAAAAATTAGGTTATCTCATTAATTTTAATGTACAATATCTAAAGGATGGATTTAAGAGAATTGTAAATAATTTCTAACCCTCTGCGAAAACTCCTTTTCTCTTTTTCTTTGCGCTAAAATTTTAAAATGACAATTCATTTAAAAGACTTAAAACCCGCCGATGTTCAAAATTATTTGCAGCATGCCATTGCGCCAAGGCCAGTATGTTTTGCATCTACAATTGATAAAGACGGCAACATCAATCTATCTCCTTTTAGTTTTTTTAATTTATTTTCTTCAAATCCTCCAATAGTAATTTTTTCTCCTGCAAGAAGAGTAAGAGACAATACCACCAAACATACTTTACATAATGTTTTAGAAGTGCCCGAAGTAGTAATAAATATTGTTGACTACGATATGGTACAGCAAACATCGCTGGCCAGTTGTGAGTTTGCAAAAGATGTAAATGAATTTGAAAAAGCAGGATTTACCATGCAACCTGCAACAACAGTAAAACCACCGATGGTAAAAGAAAGTAAAATAAAATTAGAGTGTAAAGTAAATGAAGTAAAACCTTTAGGTACCGAAGGTGGCGCAGGTAATTTAATAATTGCAGAAGTTTTAATAATGCATATTGATGAAAATATTTTGAATGCTGAAGGAAAAATTGACCAAACTAAAATACATCATGTAGCAAGGCTTGGTGGCGATTGGTATTGTAAAGTAGATGAAAGCAATTTATTTAAAGTAGAAAAACCAAATACACAATTGGGCATTGGGGTAGATATGTTACCGGTCTCAATAAAAAACAGTACTATACTCAGTGGAAATAATTTAGGGCAATTGGGCAACGTAAAAGAAATACCTTTTGTTGATCCTGCTTTTACTGATGACACACTAAAAAATATTATTCAGTATTATTCTATTAACCCCGATGATATGGAAAAAGAACTGCACCGCTATGCTAAAGAATTATTAAACACTGGCAAAGTAGGTGAAGCCTGGCAAGTGCTATTAGCTTTAAATTAATTTTTGTAGATTTGGTTTACTTCAAAACTAATTTATGAAATTCATTGCTGCAATTGTTTTTATTATCGCCTTTTTAAGCCTTTCGTTTTTAATACCTTCCTGTAAAAAAAATACCAGCACAAACGATGCCACTAAAAAAGACAGCTGGACAATCATCCAGGAAAAAATACTTACTCCCTCCTGTGCTTTAAGCGGTTGTCATGCTTCGGCAACCGATGCTACCTATGCTCAACATAACCTTGTACTTTCAGCCAGTGTGGCTTTTGATAATTTAATAAACAAACCATCAAAAAATGCTGCTGCCAATGCAGATGGCATTGTAAGGGTTATGCCCGGCGATTATTTAAAAAGTTTATTGTATCATAAAGTAGATTGCCAGGCAGGGCATCACGCTGCAAATTATGGTGCAACAATGCCATTGAATGGCGCCTGGTTAAGTTTAGGCCAAATTGAATTTATTAAACAATGGATTTTTAAAGGTGCTCCAAAAAGAGGCAGTGTTGTTGATGAAAGTTTGCTGAACAATACAACAGTTTGTTCTCAACCTTTTATTCCTTTAGATCCGCCAGCAGCTGCCGATGGCTTTCAACTTAAAATAGATTCTTTCACCGTTAACCCAAATACAGAAAGAGAAGTTTTTGTAAGAAGGAACACGACTAATACTTCGGCAGTTTATGTAAATAAGTTTGTATTGCGTGGAAGGCCGAACAGCCATCATTTTGTTTTATATGGTTTTCAAAACACTACAACCTTACCTGCTGTAAATACTTTACGGGATTTGTATAATTCAGATGGTACTATTAATGCCAACACCTTTATAGAAATGCAAAACCATATTTTTTTAGGTGGCGGTACCGATGTAAATGCTACTTACACTTTCCCAACTGGAGTGGCTTTAAAAATTCCGGCGAATACTTCTTTAGATTTAAATGCACATTATTTTAATAAACAAACTACCGGCTTAACCGGCGAAAATTTTATTAATCTTTACACAGTACCGCAAGCTGCAGTTGTTAAAGAAGCTAAAAGCATAAACTTTGCTAACCTTAATTTTTCTATTCCTGCAAACCAGCGCAAAACTATCACCACCAATTTTACTTTTGCTAACGCAGTAACTGTTATAATGCTCACTTCGCATTTTCATAAAATGGGAGAGAAATTTGTAATTAAAATTTTAGGCGGCCCAAGAAACGGAGAAACAGTTTATGAAAATACCGACTGGCAACATCCTTTAGCACTAAATCTTACCACACCTATACAATTAAATGCCGGCGAAGGTTTAACCAGTGTGGTTACTTACAACAATACTTCTAACAAAACTGTAAATTTTGGTTTAACCAGCGAAGACGAGATGAATATTATTTTTGGGTATTATTATTAAGTTTAAATGTATAATTAAGCAGCATTTAACTTTTTGTGTCCGTTCAATTTTTTATTTTCGCCAAATGAAAAAACTGTTTATAATTCTGCTCTTCCCTTCTTTTTGTTTTGCTCAAAAAAAATATGATTATAAAAATCTGGTGCTGGAAGGCGGTGGTGTACGTGGCCTTGCTTATGCCGGTGTGTTTAGTGTGCTGGAAGAAAAAGGTATTTTACAACAGATAGAAAAAGTAGGTGGCTCATCTGCAGGTTCTATTGCAGGCATGCTCATAAGTATTGGTTATACAGCCGATGAAATTGACAGCCTGATGATTGAATTGCCTATACAAAAATTTAACGATGGCAAAGGTGGGCTGGTGGGTAAATATAAAAGATTTAAAAATGATTTTGGCATTTATAAAGGCAGCACATTTGAAAAATGGTTGAAGCAACTTATTGAATTTAAAACGGGAAATCCGTTACTTACTTTCAATCAACTGCACCAGCTGCATTTAAATAATAAATTGTATAAAGATTTTTACTGCACCGGCACCAACCTGAGCAAACAGCAATTAGAAATTTTTTCTTACACCCACACGCCACAAATGCCCATTGCACTTGCAGTACGAATCAGTGGGGGTGTTCCTTTATATTTTGAGCCTGTTGCATTAGATAATAACCTGCAAAAAATTAAAAAATCAGACAGTGTTTCTTTTATTAATTATTATGTAGATGGCGGAATGCTTTGCAATTATCCCATAAGTATGTTCGACAGTTGCGAAGAAAATAATCTTAATCCTCTTTTGAGCAGTAAAGTAAAATTTAACCCTCAAACTATTGGTATAAAATTAGAGCGGCCGCAACAGATAGATTCTTTAAATAACAACAGCATAAAAATTCCTGCTTATAATATCAATAAACTATCTGATTACATTGCTGCCTTTAGTAATCTTATGATGGAAACCCTCAGCAGAAAATATCCCGGGCTTGAAAATGAAAAAGGCAGAACAATTTATGTTAGCCAGGGAAATATAAGCTCCCGTGTAAAAAAAACAAAGCAGCAGGATAAAGTGCTGCTCTATGAAAACGGTGTTAATGCCGCTACTTATTTTTTTTCAAAACAACCTTAATTCCATTTTTGCCCAAACACCTTCCGCAAAATATCTGTAGTTCTTGCTGCAATATTAGTGCGTATATTTTTTTCTTCCTTTGCCACTAAATCAAATAATGCATCAGTGGCTTTAGCAGTAACAAAACTGGCAAGGTCAGGATTTATTTTTCTGAATGTAGTAGGAAAATTATTGTATTTATTAATGGCATCGCCATAATATTTTGTTGCTTCCACTTTATCTAAAGATGCTTTTATAACCGGTAAAAATGCAGCTATTAATTTATCGGTAGTTTTCTCTCTAAAAAAATGTGTGGCGCTGGTGTCACCATTTCTTACTAAACCAATAGCATCCTGCAAAGTCATATTTCTTATGGCATCTGCAAAAATCGGTTTGGCATAACCTGCAGCATCTTCTGCACCACGGTTAATTTGCAAAATGGCTTTATCAACCATATTATTAAACCCTAAATCACGTAAAGTATTTTCAACTTTTTTAGCATCGGGCGGTAATAAAATTTTATAGAAGGCGTCTTTAAAAAAACCATCCTGTTTATTTAATTGCAATACGGCGCCTGCTAATCCCTGGCTTAATGCCTGTTTAATCCCCTGCCCGGCTTCAGCTTCTGTAATGCCACCAATCCCTGTTGTTTGGGGTAACTTATTTAAAACATCGCAACTGCTTAATATTATAACACTCATTAATGCAAGTAATAATTTTTTCATTTTTTATACATTTGTTATTTAAATATAAACAAGTATCCTGCCAAGATTAGTTGTATAATGTTACAGACAGCAAATATGGATGATTGGGTTGCATAAAGTATCTTTGCCGCCATTATGAGTACACAACATTTATCAGAGCAGGAAATTATCCGCAGAGAAAAATTAACAGAACTTAACAAATTAGGTATTGATGCTTACCCGGCAGCGTTGTACCCTGTAAACATTACATCTGCCTATATAAAAGAAAATTATAAAGGAGAAGAAAACAAGGCTGATTTTGCAGATGTTTGTCTTGCAGGAAGAATAATGAGTGTACGTGATATGGGCAAAGCAAATTTTGCTGTGTTGCAGGATGCTGCAGGTAAAATTCAATTTTATATTAAGCAGGATGATATTTGCCCCGGCGATGATAAAACTTTGTATCAAACCGTTTGGAAAAAATTAATTGATATTGGTGATATCATCGGCATTAAAGGTTATGTGTTTACTACAAAAACCGGCGAAACATCTGTACATGTAAAAGAGTTTTCTATTCTTACAAAATCATTACGGCCACTCCCAATCGTTAAAGAAAAAGATGGTGAAGCTTTTGATGAAGTAACCGATCCTGAATTCAGGTACCGCCAGCGTTATGCCGATTTAATTGTAAATCCAGGTGTGAAAGAAACTTTTATTAAACGTACCAAAATGGTAAATGCCATTCGTGAATTTTTAAATGAACGTGGTGCGTTGGAAGTTGATACGCCGGTATTGCAATCTATTCCAGGTGGTGCAGCAGCAAGGCCTTTTACCACACATCATAATGCTTTGGATGTACCGATGTACATGCGTATTGCAAACGAATTATATTTAAAAAGGTTGATAGTGGGTGGCTTTGAATGGGTGTACGAATTCAGCCGAAATTTTAGAAATGAAGGTATGGACCGCACCCATAATCCTGAATTTACGGTACTGGAATTCTATGTGGCTTACAAAGATTATGAGTGGATGATGGATACTACGGAACAAATGCTGGAGAAAGCGGCCATTGCAACCAACGGTACCACAAAAGTTTTGGTGGGAGATCCTTCTGCTCCGCTCAGGACTATTGATTTTAAAGCGCCGTACAAACGTATTACCATGTACGATGCTATTAAAGAACATACTGGTTTTGATATTAGCGAAATGGATGAAGCAGGCATAAGAAATGTTTGCCATGAATTAAAAATACATGCTGATGAAAAATGGGGCAAGGGTAAATTGATTGATGAAATTTTTGGCGGTAAATGCGAAAGCAAATATATTCAACCAACTTTTATTACTGATTATCCGGTAGAGATGAGTCCGCTTACCAAAAAGCACCGCAGTAAACCTGGCCTGGTAGAGCGCTTTGAATTGATGTGTAATGGTAAAGAAATTGCCAATGCTTACAGCGAATTGAATGACCCAATTGAACAAAGGGAACGTTTTGAAGAGCAGGTAAAACTAATGGAACGTGGCGATGATGAAGCCATGTTTATTGACCATGATTTTTTACGTGCCTTAGAATATGGTATGCCGCCAACCAGTGGTATTGGTTTTGGTATCGACAGAATTGCGATGCTGTTAACCAACCAGCATAGTATTCAGGATGTGTTGTTTTTTCCGATGATGAGGCCGGAGAATAATTAATTATAAGGTTGAACAGTTTTATGAAAAAGATTAAAAAAATAATTTCATTCTGGTGCCTTATTTTTTACGCAGCTGGCTTATTTGCTCAACCGGGCACTGATACTTTTGCTTTAAAAAAAGATATTGGATATGATGTAGAGCAAAAAATAGATAGCCTTAAGGCTATTGGTGTAGATACTGTAATTCAATACTTTTCTTTTGTAGTTGGTTGGCCACTCTACATTGATTCAGCAGGAGTTTATGAAATACAGTTTTTAATTTGGACTCAACATTCAAAAACCTATATTCAAAAGTTTGTAAATCTTAATGGATCAAAAAACAAAAGGCCTTCTCCAATTCAAATTAATAAACAAGACATTGCTTTATTCTTACAGAAAAATTTGAATACAATTAAGTACGAATTTATATACCCTTATACTTATAAAACTGTTGTTAATAATTTTGAGATATACCAAATACTGGGTGGGACACATCGCAAGTATTCGTTTTTTAGGATATATACAAAAGATAACGCAATTCAAAAGGAAGTTTTCGACAGCGATTTCGATGAAATTTCATTTGAAGAAATTAAAAATCTGAACTACACTTACAATAGTAAAACAAAAATTAAACTTTTGCTTGACCTAATAACCACATCCGTGGGAAAGATTGACTGGCATTAATCGTTACTGTCCCCACCCATCAATTTCCTTTCTCCATTTCTTTCAAAAAAACTATCTTGTAATTTCAATTAAATAATTACACATGACATTTAATGTAAAAAACACTTTTGCAATTCTTGCAATTACATTTTGCTCTTTTGCTGCAACTGCACAAAAAAAAGAATTAACCGACGATCAATTTTTTAAAGGTAATTTTAAAGGCATTACACAGGCATTGCCGCAATCCGGCCCATGGGTTGATGAAAGCCATGTGGTAATAAGAAAAGACGGTAAAAGTTTTTTATTAGATTGTAAAAAAGGTACCGAGGTGGAATATACCACACCAGCCGTTACAAAACCTGTTGCTGTAAAGCCAACTGTAACCAATAAAAATAACGATCTGTTTGTAAACGATGTGCAACTTACCAGCGATAAGGATAAAGAAGTAAACCCCATTGTAAGCCCCGATGGAAATTATGTGGCTTACACAAAAAATAATAATCTCTACACAGTAAATATTTCTACAAAAAAAGAAACAGCACTTACTACCGATGGCAGCGATGTTATTTTAAACGGTTATGCCAGCTGGGTATATATGGAAGAAATTTTGGGCAGGTCAACTGCATACAAAAGTTTTTGGTGGAGCCCCGACAGTAAAAAAATTGCCTACTTCCGCAGTGATGATACTAAAGTGCCGGAATTTATAATTACCGATGGCACAGGCCAACATGGATTAGTAGAGAAAACAAGATACCCGAAAGTGGGTGACCCAAACCCCGAAGTAAAAGTAGGTATTGTATCGCCGGATGGTGGCGCAACTGTGTGGAGCGATTTTAATGAAAAAGATGACCAGTATTTTGGTATGCCTTACTGGAAACCCGATGGTAGTGCATTATTGGTACAATGGATGAACCGTTTACAAAACAATCTTATTATTTACGAAGTAAACCCTGCAACTGGTGCTAAAAAAGAATTTTATAACGAAACACAAAAAACCTGGATTGATCTGGATGATAACGACCGTATTGGTTTTTTAAAAAATGGCAAAGGTTTTATTTTATCAGGCGATGCAACTGGTTGGAAACATTTATATTATTACGACATGAATGGCAAATTGATAAATGCCATCACCAGCGGAAAATTTACTGTTACCAATTTAAATTATGTAGATGAAAAAAATAGCATTGTCTATTTTACTGCAAGAAGTAGAGAAAATTCTGCCACAAGAGATTATTACAGGGTTAACCTTGATGGAAAAAAATTGCAACGTTTAACCTTTGGTAATTTCAATCATGCATTTGTAAATGCTTCCCCCAACAGTGAGTATTTTATTACCACTTATGGCAACAGCTCCACACCCAATAAAATGGCATTGGTAAATAATAAAGGAAAAGTTATTAAAGAACTGGGTGATGCAAAAGGTGCGGATTTTGATACCTACAATATTGCTAAAACAGAGTTAATAAGAGTAAAAAGCGATGATGGTTTATATGATTTACCTATGAAAGTAACCTGGCCTGTAAATATGGAAGCAGGTAAAAAATACCCGGTTTTAATTTCAATTTACGGCGGCCCTAATGCAGGTACTGTAAGTGATGCCTTTCAACTTAACGGAACACAACAATGGTATGCTAAAGAAGGATTGATACAGGTAGCAATGGATCATCGGGCCAGTGGCCATTTTGGTAAAGAAGGGGTGAATTATATGTACCATAATTTAGGCGATTGGGAGTTGAAAGATTACAGCACCATGGTAAAATGGCTGGTAGCTAACGGCAGCGGCGACCCCAAAAAAGTTTGCATCACCGGTTTTAGTTACGGTGGCTATATGAGTTGCCTGGCACTTACAAAATACAGCGACGTATTTACTTACGGTATGGCCGGTGGCAGTGTTACCGACTGGACGTTATACGATACACACTACACCGAACGCTTTATGGGTACACCGGCTAATAATGCCGAAGGTTACAAAACCGGCAACGTTATGAACTATACTGACAAATACAAAGGCGGTTTGCAAATAGTACATGGCGTAATTGACGATAATGTACACCTGCAAAACAGCCTGCAGCTGATAAGTAAATTACAGGATGCTAAAAAAGATTTTGAATTTATGATTTACCCCGGTGGAAGGCATGGCTGGCCGGGCAATAAAGGGTTGCATTTTCAAAACTTAAAAACAAAATTTATTTACAGGTATTTATTGCAGAAAGAAGTACCAGTAGGTTTAATTAAATAGTATTACTGTTATTATTAACCGCAGCATTGCAAATAAATATTTGGTGCTGCGGTTTTTTATTTTATTGCCCAAATAAACTTGCCAAAACAAATACAGTAAAACACTTGCAAAGCCGGTGTTTAAATATTATTTTTCAACCTAAACCAAAAATTTACTAAAATGAAACAGCTTTTTCCAACACGGTTTGCCGAAATTTTATACGCACTTGTCATGATTATTTTTGGAATAATGCATTTAAAAAGTGGCACAGGAAAACTACCAGACTTTGTACCTGGCAGCCCTGCTATTTGGATGTATATTACCGGCGCCGGATTTTTAGCAGCAGGTATTGCAATTATTATAAACAAATTTAAAAGGCTTGCTTGTTATATGCTGGCATTGATGTTATTTATATTTATTTTAGTTATTCACTTAATGCCGGCTATTGAAAACCCTTACAACATTTACCAGCCATTAAAAGATTTAGGTCTTGCAATGTGTGCAATTATGATCGGCAATAATTCTTCTAAATAAAACATTTATCAATAAGGTTCATTCGAACAATAGTATAATAATATTTTTTCTTTTTTAACCGCAGCATTGCAAATTCTAAGCAATGCTGAGGTTTTTTTATTTCTATATTTTTATTTACAAAACAAATGGCTTAAAAGCTTGCAAACACCATATTTAAGTATTACTTTAATATACAATTAAAACCAAAATATTATGAAACCGTTACTATCTTCTAAAATTGCAGGCATTATATATGCCCTCGCTATTGGAACTTTTGGGATTTTACATTTTCGTAATGTTGATGCAATGAAAGCCAGTGTGCCTGATTATATGCCGGGAGATGGAAGCATATGGATTTATTTTACCGGCGCCTGTATGATACTTGCAGCAATTGCAATTATCATAAACAAATATGCCAGGCTTGCCTGTTATTTATTGGCAGCAATGTTCTTAATTTTTGTTTTTACACTTCATTTAAAACCTTTATTAAGTGGTGGGTTTACTCACCTGCTTAAAGACATTTCGATGGCAATGGGGGCAATACTTATTGGTAATAACAGCAGCAAATAGTTTTTTAATAAAGTGAGGCTGTCTCAAAAGTACCAGCGATCTTCATATTGAGTTTATTGAAATATTACAACCGGCGGCAAACAAACCTGTCACATTTCGATAAACTCAATGTGACAGATTTGTTTGCTTTAGAGACAGCCTCTTTATTTACTTCTTTTTTGCAAGCTGCTTCCTTGCAGTTAAATAATCTAAAAAATAAATTACCCTAACAGAAAAACTATTGGCCTGCGGGCCGCTGATAGTTTTATCAAAATTAGAAAAATAGTTTTTTTCAAAATCCCTGGTAAATGAGTCAGATATATCTTTCCATACAATATTTATAAAACTACCCTGTGCAAACTGCCAGGTGTACACCATATCGGTACTGAAATAATTATAATTTTGATTCTTGTTTTTTGTAAAGGGAACCGAAGGTGTTACCACATCGCCATATTTATTTAACTCATAAAATTGTTGTGGCGCCACCTTGCTCCAGTAATGCCTGGCCCTTAAAGTAATACCCATTCTGTTGGTAAAACTGTATTTTACTCCTAATGTATTTTCAACAGTTCTTATATCTCTTTTTGAAAAATAAATCTCGTATCCATTGGCAAATAGGGCGTTCTGTAAAGTATCAGCAAATCCGGCATTGTTTTTTTGAAAATCCATAGTTAAGGAATTATCTATAGAAAATTTACTGCTAAAACGTATTTTACCAAACAGGGTTGGGTTAATACTTTGTCTTTTAAATACCCCGCCTTTTCCTCCAAATATTTCTCCGCCCCACGATAATTTTTTGGATGAATTACTTTCCCACCACACGGCCATGCCAACCCTGCCCTTGTTTTTAAAAACCCTTCCAGGCTCTCTTGCTTCATAAAAATCATTGTAGTTATATCCCCAGTTTACATTAACCCCAACAAACCATAATTTTTTTGTTTGCCCGTTCATGTTCACATTGCCGCCGCCATTTTGGTACATCATTTCTTTTCGCTTCAATATATCTAACGGCGTTACTAAGCGGCTGTAAAAGGCATTAAAATTTAAACGAAAATTATTAAAAAACTTTTTTGGTTGCAGCCATTTATAACCCATCCACAAACCATTATCAATGGTGTTGTTATTGGTAAAATATCCCAAATCGCTCTTATCATATTTTGCATTGCTCAGCTCCTGAAAAATATTGAAATTAAACCGGCCGCTGGTTTTACCAAAATTAAGAGAGTGGGCATAGCCGGTAGTATTTTTTCCACCTTTGCCAATTAAATTACTTACGCTGGCACTGCCACCAACATTCCATTTATTTTTTTTATCGTTAAGATCAAATAAAAATGAACTTACGTTAGCATCATAATCAATTCCCGAACGCCATACATTGGTATTTACAAAAGAAACACTGCTGTTGTACTTCATAGTTTGATCGAGTACAAAAACATTATAGTTGGTAAGCGGATCGGTTTCTATTTTTCTTTGTACTTTATTATTGCTGTTTTCTACTAAAGCAAACTGTGGTTTTGTTATCGCATTCAGCACACCAATGCCTAAACCTTTTTGTGTACGGCCGCTAATTTTTGTTGCATTCATCAGTTTACTTTGCTGTGGATTTTTTATAACGGCTTCGTCGTTGTTTACCTGGTAATCCACATCGTAGTAATGTATGGGTTGGCCACCAATGCGCCTGCTGTAAAACAAATTTCCTTTGTTAAACAGTTCCGTGCCTTCAGTAAAAAAAGTTCTGTTTTCATCATACTTTACTTCGAACGGGGTAAGATTTAAAATTCTCCTGTCGCTTTGTACCTGTCCAAAGTCTGGTATCAATGTCATGTCTAATGTAAAAGCCTGGTTCAATCCATACTTTACATCCATACCGCCATTTACCTGAGTATTCCAGTTTTTTAAATCTGTTTGCTTATAGGGATAATGATTTACATAAGTAGAAAAATAAGGAGAAAACTGCAACCTCAATGGCGGTTTAATATCTTGCAGACCCAGCAGCATACCTTCCTGTGTTAAAAAACCATTTGCAGTTGGGTCTATAGATTGCCAAAATAATTGTTCGCCACTTTTTTGCCTTCGGCGTACAATATTTAATCCCCAATCCTGTACTTTCTTTTTACCAAAACGAATAGCGGAGAAAGGTAAAAACATTTCAAAGCTCCATCCATCGTTGTGAATTTTTGCATTGCTTTGCCAAACAGCATTCCAGCTAAAATCTTCGCTATCTCCATTAGGATTAGGAGCTTGTTTCGCATCAAACTGCTCACCCAGCGGAGTAACAAAATATTCAAAGCCATTAATTTTATCATTGTAAGTATCAAAAATTACACCTACAAAATCATTATTACCAAAACCATCCCTGCCAACTAATTCCGCAGCAATACTGTCTTTAAATTTTTCGTGAAAATATCCGCCAATGTAAATGCCTTCGTCATTATACAAAAAATACATTTCACTTCTGTTATCAGGATTTTCTGGTTTAAATGGTGTGGGGCGTAATGCCACAAACTTATCGGCTACCTGGGCAGTTTTCCATTCAGGCTCATCAATAATACCATCAACTTTTAATGATTTAACAATGCGTAGTGCTGTAATTTTTTTCTTTTCAGTCTGGCTGAAAGCGGTGGCAGTAAGGAGCATGCAAAAGCATACTGCTCTTAGGTTAAAGAAGTTCATGGCTATACTTTTTGGTTTTAATCAGGCATTATTCATGGCGAAATAATGCATTTACGAAATTAAACGTACAAGTCAGTAAATTGTTACCGCTCATCAAAACAAAAAAGTATTAGCCTTTTTTTAACAGGGAATTTTTAAACAAACAAATCATTATACAATTGTGCGCCGGGTACTACCGAATATTTACCCAGGTCTGTAATGCCTTCTTTGGCTAAAACATCTTCATCAATAAAACTATTACCGGTACAGGTTGCAGCAGCTTTTCTTAAAATATAATAAGCAGCATCGGCTATAATATCTGTAGTGCGGCTCATTTTCATCAGCATTTCGCCACCCAATAAATTATTTACAGCTGCAGTAGCAATAGTTGTACGTGGCCATAAAGTATTAGCAGCAATATTGTATTTTTTTAGCTCTGCCGATAATCCTAACGCAATCATACTCATGTTATATTTACTAATGGTATAGGCCAAATGATTGGCAAACCATTTCATATCCATATTTATTGGCGGCGATAAATTAAGAATATGTGCATTGGTTGACTTTTTTAATAAAGGAATACAAGCTTTACTTACCATAAATGTTCCTCTTACATTTATATCGTACATTAAGTCGAAACGTTTGGGTTCGGTTTGTTCTGTTGGGGTTAAATTAATTGCGGATGCATTGTTCACTAAAATATCAATACCGCCGAATTTTTCTACTGTCTTATCAATTACATTTTGAATCTGATCTTCAAAGCGGATATCGCATTGTACTGCCAATGCTTTACCACCCGCTGCTTCCATTTCGACAGCGGCAGAAAAAATGGTACCTCCCAGTTTTGGGTTTTCTTCTACACTTTTACTTGCAATTACAATATTTGCACCTTCTGCTGCTAAGCGCAAACCAATTGCTTTTCCAATACCACGGCTTGCGCCGGTAATTAAAACTGTTTTGTTTTGAAAAGACATAATCTGCTTTTTATTTACAATCAAATGTAGTTTATTTAAACCTTAAACAAAATGTCGGCAGTTAGTTTTTTTAGAGGGCTTTAAAAATAAAAATCCCTCAGCTTATAGTATAAGCCGAAGGATCATTAATTCCAGTAACCTTTAATTGGTTAAACTTACTTCGTAAGTTTTATCTACATTTAATAATTTAGATATTAAGCAGTTCGCTTTTACATCTTCCATGCATTCATCAAATTTTTCCTGGCTAATACCCGGTACTGTTGCTTTTACTATTAAATGAGCATTTGTAATTGCTCCAGCATCTAAAGTGATAGTGCTGTTTACATCTATAGTCTCGGCTGTAAAACCGGCACCACTAACTACAAAAGTTAATTTCATGGCAAAACAGCCCGAAAGTGCTGCTGCCACTAATTCTTCAGGATTGGTACCAACTCCATCTGCAAAGCGTGAGTTAAAAGAATATTGAGTTTTGTTTAAAACTGTGCTTTGTGTGGTTAAATGTCCACTTCCTTCTTTACCTGTACCGTTCCAAACGGCAGTTGCGTTACGTTTCATTTTTTTATTTTTTATTGTTAGATGTAAATTTATTTAAAGGTTTTATTATAATCTTCTACGTTAACACCAACAATTAATTTGCCATTATATTCAATCACCGGCCTTTTTATAATACTGTTTTTGGCCAGCATTACTTTTATTGACTGTTGTTGGTCAACAATTTTTTTTTGTTCTGCTTCCGGCAATTCTCTCCAGGTGGTGCTTCTTTTATTAAAGATAATTTCCCAGCCTTGTTTATTACACCATTCTTCCAATTTTTCTTTACTTACCCCCTGTAATTTATAATCATGAAAAGTAAAAGCAATATTATTTTTATTTAACCACAGCATTGCTTTTTTTGTGGTGTCGCAATTAGGAATGCCGTAAACGATTACATTTTTCATAATTAAAATTCAGGCAATACAGGTTTTGTTTTCATAATGCCTTCAATTTTTTCCATTACATCAGGCGTCAGTTTTTCCAATGCATCCAAAGCTTTTAAATTATCCAGCAACTGTATTTTTTTTGTTGCACCCAAAATTGCTGTACTTACGTTAGGGTTTTTTATACACCAGGCAATACTTAATGCTGCAGTGCCAACACCAAGCTTAGCAGCCAACTCACTCAGTTTTTTTACTTTCTTTACTTTATCATCCATTACCCAGCGTTCTTTTAACCAATCAAAACCTTCCAATGCAAAGCGGCTGTTTTTAGGAATGCCTTCGTTATATTTTCCACTTAAAAGTCCACTTGCTAATGGGCTCCAAATGGTAGTACCTAAACCCACGGTTCTAAAAATATCCAAATACTCTTTATC
This sequence comes from Ferruginibacter sp., assembly GCF_031391665.1. Classification (GTDB taxonomy): domain Bacteria; phylum Bacteroidota; class Bacteroidia; order Chitinophagales; family Chitinophagaceae; genus Ferruginibacter. The sequence goes on along the minus strand of NZ_JANMUN010000143.1, from coordinate 3,546 downwards.
TACTTTTTCTCTTTCAAATAAATTGTATTGTGGTTGCTCCATAGTGGGGCCTATTAGTCTTAATTTTTCTGCAACACGATGTGCTTCCATGATTTCCACACCACTCCACTCGCTGATACCCCAGTATAAAACTTTGCCTTGCTGTATTAAATGGTTCATTGCCCAAACTGTTTCTTCAATCGGTGTATTTTTATCGGGGCGATGGCAAAAAAACATATCCAAATAATCAACCTGCAATCTTTGTAAAGCTTCGTTACAGGCTTCTATTAAATGTTTGCGGCTGTTGCCGGTTTGGTTGGGTTTATTTTCTTTTCCTCTCCATCCCCAAAATGCTTTTGATGAAACAGTGTAAGATGTGCGGTCCCATTTTTTCTTTTTAAGCACACGGCCCATCATCTTTTCACTTTCGCCCAGTGCATACACTTCGGCATTATCAAAAAAGTTGATGCCGTTATCGTAAGCAATGCCCATTAATTCGTCGGCTACCTTATCATTAATTTGTTTGCTGAAACTTACCCAGCTTCCAAAACTAAGCACACTAACCTGTAAACCAGATTTGCCGAGGCGACGGTATTGCATAAAACTTTTGTTTAAAAATTTGAGGTGTGAAGTTAGGATAAGAGAGGGAAAAAATTCTTTCGAAATTGGTTATATAATTTTTAGATAATCATAAACAAAAAAATATACAGCAATTTTTAAAGCAGGCATCATTTAATTTTCCGGAAACTGCGATGACGGTACTTTTATAAAACTGTTGGTTACCTTGTATAAAACTTTATCTTTAAAATCCTGGCTGCATTCAAATCCAATGCCATTTTGAACCTGCATTTTTGTTCTTATCTGCACCGGCTTATCGGTGTAAAACTGGTAGGTGGGGCGGTTTCTATCCCAGTATAATTCATCGCAATACAAAGTATCGCCATTTTTTAAACCAATAAAACGTACACTGTCTTTTAATAAAATTTTACTCTGGCTTTCTATATACTTAGCGTATTTAGCATCCAGTATGCTTTCAATTTTTGTACTGTCGTTATAAAAATCAACATGTATTTTTTTAGGAAATTCTACATAAGGCATGGTATCCTGCACCCTCAGCATTAATGGCGCTGTTAGTATGGCTTTTGCTTTACCGCCTAAAGTATAATTAATATTTACTTTAACGGCTTCTTCAATACCTAATTTTTTTTTAGTAAGATCGTCAATGTCTTTATTGCTGTTTTCGCAGGCTGATAAAAAAATGCAGCCTGATAAAAGGGCTGCACTAATTTTTTTATAACAAGTTTTAAAAATCATTTTAGTTGTACTTACGTTTTGCAAACCAACGTGCATTCATAGAAACTCCAATACTAAAGCGTACAGTGTTCTCTCTTAAATTAGTTTTTTTATCACCACGGTTTCCAATTTCCACTGCAGTGTTTAACATTACAAATTCGCCGGTATAATTAATATATTTTAAAGAAGTTAATGGCATTCCTGTTCCAAAAGTAAAACCATATTCGGGGCGACTGTTATTGGTTTTTATATAATCGGGGCCATAATAAAATCCCGCCCTGTATTTTACATAATTAAAATATTTTTTTACTGGCGTATTAATTTTTGCAGGATAATACTGTCCGCCAACTCTTACTACCCAATTGTTTTGCACCGCATCGGTTTGGCCGTAATATCTGTATTTACTCCAGCTTGTTCTTTCATAATCGGCCCCAAACACCCAATGCTCATCTGTATAAGTAAAGCCTGCGCCAAATGAGGAAGGATACTCAATTTTTCCTTTCACACCATTTTGCTCATACACACTGTCAATACGATAGGTTGATGTGCTGGCATCGTAATCAAACGTTTCTCTTACAATATCACGTTTTGCATTAAGCTTTTTCATTAAATTACCATAAGCGCCTAACCGCAAAGTTTTAGGGTATTCTTTCTTCTTGCTTTTGTTTAAAACAATTTCGTACTGCAAACCGCCTGTTAGCAAAAGGCCGTTAAAAGTTGTTTTATCGGCCGAGTTAGATTTATAATATGGAACACTATCGTTTAAAAGTGTAAGCTTGGTGCTGTAATCTTTATTACCAAAAATATAACCGGCGTTTATACCAAAGCTTAAATTTTTTATCCGCATGCCAGTACCAATAAAAGCCTGGTTGGCACCGCCGCTGCCTTCGTATAAAGTGTTGGCGCTGTCAATGCCTGTAATGCGGCTAAATCTTTCTATTTTATAATTTACTTTTGTTAAGGGCCTTAATCCAAAACTTAATCCCCAGGAGATACTGTCTCTTCGCATTTTTTCTGTAGTTAGCGGAAAACCCAACTGCAAATAAGAAAATATGGTGTTGGTGGAGGAGAACTTTTTTGCAGGGTTAGTGCTTTTCAATGTTCGTATATCAACTTCCGCACCAATATCAAAAATGGTATTGGCTATGCTTGCCAGCGATGCCGGGTTTACAAAATTTAAACTTTGATAATCGTTATTAGCGGCAGAAATGCCCCCCATGCCACGGGTAAAAATATTATGATTGGGAGCTAAATCGCCTAACCCATAACGGGAATAAGGAGAATTTTCCTGTGCAAAAACCGCTGTCTGAAAGCCACATGCCACAAAAAGTACGGGTATAAATTTAGTCATTGTTAGTTTCGCTGAGTGCATAAAGTCCTTTAAATAAAAAATTACTGTCGGCAAATATCTTGTTTTTAAGCCGACGGGCAAAATAGAGTGTATCGCCCCCGGTTAAAACCACGTTAAAGTTGCCGTATTTTTCAGCATATTCAGTAATAAATCCATCCATTTCATAGGCAATTCCGGCAACTACACCACTTTGCATATTAGTTTTAGTATCGTAGCCAATTATCGGAAAATTCCATTCGGCCTGCACCAGTGGCAGCTTTGCTGTAAAAACCTGCATGGCTTTAAAACGCATTTCCATCCCCGGCGAAATACTGCCGCCAATAAACTGGTGGTACTGGTTAATAAAATTATAAGTAATGCAGGTACCCATGCCAATTACTAAATTATTTTTATTAGGATAATAATATACTGCTGCTGCAGAAAGCGCCAGCCTGTCGGCACCAATAGTTTCGGGCTTACCTACCGATGTGGTAAAATTTGCTTTAGTAAGATGGGAGATTTTGTGAAATTTTGTTTTAGCGGCCAAAAAACTTTCCAGACCCGGGTTGTGATTAATAACAGAAGACAATATTGTTTTATCGGGCTTATAAATTGTAAGCAGCCTTTCAATTGTAAAAATTTCATCGTTGGGCAAAACTATTTCCTCAGTAAAAATATCGTTTTCAAAAACGGCAACTTTTAACCGGGTATTACCAAAATCAAAGCAAAGTGTTTTCATTTTTTTGGTTTTGAGGTTCAGCGTTTAGGGCTAATGTTGAAGTTAAAATTATTTTATCATTAATTTGCGAAAGATAAAATTAAACAACTTTCAACTTTCAACTTTCAACTTTCAACTTTCAACTTTCAACTTTCAACTTTCAACTTTCAACTTTCAACTTTCAACTTTCAACTTTCAACTTTCAACTTTCAACTTTCAACTTTCA
>NZ_JANMUN010000132.1:0-4025 GCF_031391665.1 Ferruginibacter sp. | reverse complement strand
GATTGACGATTGACGATTGACGATTGACGATTGACGATTGACGATTCAACTATTCATCTTTTCGTTTTTTCCCTTTTTTAGATTTATAAATCTTTTTAGCCTTATCAATCATTTGCAAAAACTCTGTTTGCAAATAATCATTTTGATTATGGGCAGCGGTAGCAATAGTTTCTATTTGTAACCAGTCGGCTTCTTTAATATATTTTGATTGCTTTACTTTTAAGCCAAACATGGTAACGGCGGTGGCAAACTGCAATTCATTATCCAAATCATTAAACTCAATAGCCTGCTGCGAACAAATGTATTCCATTACTTTATGGGCAGTATCGTTACACAAGCTGTACCGCATAGAAAGTTTTGCAATGCCGTTCTTATCTATAAAATCTGCTGTTAAAAGTTTTGCATCTTCGGGCACAATTTCAAATACTGCCAGCACACTGCTGCCGCTGCCTATTTCGCCACCTTCCATATCAATCGTACTGTCTTGTACAGCATCACGTTTATTATCAAAACCTATCAGGCGGTATTGCTTTACTAATTTTGGGTTGAACTGCAAATTCATATACACATCATCTGCCACTGCATAAAAAGTTTGCGTTAATTCTTTTACTAAAACTTTTTCTGCTTCGTTAATATCATCCAAATAAGCATAATTACCATTGCCCCTTTTTGCAAGCGTTTCTAATTTAGAATCTTTAAAATTTCCCATACCCACACCAAGGCAGGTTAAAAAAACTCCCGACTGTCTTTCTTTTGTTATAAGTTCATCCATTGCTTTTTCTGATGTAAGCCCCACATTAAAATCGCCATCAGTTGCCAGTATTACCCGGTTGCTGCCCTTTTTATTATACGTACTTCTTGCTAATTGGTATGCCGTCATTATAGCTGCTTCGCCGGGTGTATCGCCTCTTGCTTCAAGCTCTTCAATTGATTTAATTATTTTTTCTTTTTCGTCTCCGCCTGTGGGTTGCAGCCAAATGCCAACAGTACCGCCGTAAGTAACAATTGAAATAGTATCAATAGTTCTTAAATTTTTTACAAACATTTGAAATGCTGCTTTTAATAACGGTAACCGGTTGGGCATATCCATACTGCCCGATACATCAATTAAAAAAACAAAATTGCTTGGCGGAATTTTATTAAGGTCTAATTTTTTTGCATTGATATTTAAAAACAATAATGCTTTTTCTTCATCCCAGGGGCAAGAGCTAAGCTGTGATTCTATTTTAAACACTTCATTATTTTCCGGCTCCCTTCGGTGAAGGTTAAAATAATTCAGCAGCTCTTCTGTACGTACAGCATCAGGCGGTACAGTGCTGCCCATATTTATAAACCTGCGTATATTGCTGTACGATGCCTTGTTTACATTTAATGAAAACCCTGTGTTGGGAAATTTATCAGCAGTTACGTATTCATTTTCTACCAGTTGAAAATAAGTTTCGTTATTTACAAACCAACGGTATTTTGATGTTTGATTAAAATTTTTTGTAACCGAAATTAATTTGGGCCTGTTACGGTTAACATTACTCGGTAATACTTTTAAGTTTACAGCCTGCCACTGTTCGGCATTTATTTTTACAGTTTTTGTTTCATATCCATCAAGAGTAAAAGAAAGTGAATCGGCAATTGATTTTGTAGTTATGCCAAAATCGCCGGAGGCCCCGGAATAATATAATAAATGATTGGAGTGTAAAATTATTTTTACGTTGGCAAGAGGTTGATTTTTTTCATTCTTTACCTCGCCACGTATATAATACTGTGCACCGGCATGCAGTACAGTTAAAAAAAGAAAAGTGATATATAGCAACCGTTTTAGCACAAGAAGATTAATTGCGTTAAAATATTTAGGTTAAAGACAATTTTTTTCCCCTTTGTGTTGCCTGCTATTCCTCTATAAGCTGGTAAATTTCTTTTAAATTTCTTCCTAAGCCATCAAAATCAAGGCCATAGCCCAGCAAAAACTTATTGGGTACGTTAAAGCCAAGATAATCAATTTTTACGGGAAATACTAATGCATCGGGCTTGTGTAACAGCGCTGCAATTTTTAGCGATGCCGGCTGCTGGTTAAAAAGCTGTGGCAAAAATTCGTTCAGCGTTTTGCCTGTGTCAACTATATCTTCTATAATTATTACATGCCTGCCGTTTAAAGGCTCATCGAGACCGATAGAGGTAATTACATTGCCGGTGGAAGTAGTGCCTTTGTAAGAAGCCAGTTTTATAAAACAAATTTCTGCTTCAATAGTAACTGCCTTAAATAAGTCGGCTGCAAACATAAAAGAGCCATTTAGTATAGCAATAAACAGCGGACGTTTTCCCTCATAATCACGGTTAAGCTCAGCCGCCAGAATATTAATTTGTTCATTTATTTTCTGTGCAGTTATAAATGGAGTAAATTTTTTTTTGTTTACCTCGATGTTCATTGGTGTTTGTAGTTTGCAGGTTTGCTTTGCAGCGCCTGATGTTTTGGTAATAGTTCTTTCCGAATTTAATTTGATACAATTAATTCCTGCCCGATACTTAATGAATCGGTTTGCAGTTTATTCCATTCTTTTATTTGCTGTACACTAATATTGTATTTTTTAGAAATTGAATACAACCCTTCTTTTGGCTGCACAACATGTGTTTTAGCAATAACCGCTTCAGGAGTACTTATAACTTTTATTGCAACTTCATTTGCAGGTTTACTATTTGGCTTTAAGTAAATTTTGGTACCCGGTTTAATTTGTTCATTTCCCCAAAGCTTATTATAGTCCAGCATATACTGTAACTGTATGCCATTTTTTTGTGCAATATCATACAACGACTCCCCTGCTTTTGCTTCATAAAAATCTTTATCGCCTGTTTTAGATTTTTTCTCTAAAAAAATATTTTGATTTTTTGTAAGCAAGCCGTCTTCCGCAAGTTCGTTAAAGCCAAGCATTTTACTTAGCGCAATATTATTTTTTGTGGCTACCACCAGCAGTGATGTGCCCTTACCTGCATACACACATTTACTTCCATTAACAGTAATTACTTTATCACCTGCATCAAGCATGCTGGCTTCATCTGCGTTTTTTTCTTCCGGCAAAAATTTTTCTTCAACTACTTTTATTTCAACATCATCCTGGTATTTACCGGCATCAAATTTTGGTGCTTCGTCAGCAGCTGCTAAAGTGTATTGCTGTAAATTATATTGCTCAATATGCTTAATAAGTATCAATGGATATTTTGGGTTGGTGGCATACCCAGCTTTTTTTAATCCGTAAGCCCAGGCTTTGTAATCTTTTACATCCAATTTAAAAAGAAAAGCATAGCGTTCGTCAGCCCTTAAAAAATTACTGTGGTCACGATAACTTTCATCAGCGGTTTTGTACAGGCGAAAACATTCTCCAATTGCATCATCATCATGAGTAACACCACCAGCCGTCCAGTTACTTTTACATTTTATTCCAAAATGATTATTAGATTTTTTTACTAAAGGGCTGTTACCGCTTTCTGTTTCCAACAAACCCTGCGCCAGTGTAATCGCTGCAGGCACACCCATTCTTTTCATTTCCCTTATGGCAATATCTTTATACAATTCAATATACTGCACAGGTGTTAACATATCCTGCGCAAAAGCTATTGCTGTGCTTAAAAATAAAATTGATATAATAAATAATTTTTTCATCCCCTATAATTTTTTAATCAGTAACAATCCATCTCTTACAGTAAGTATTACATTTTCCACCCTTTTATCTTTTGCCACATGCTCATTAAAAGCCTGGATCGCTTTTGCATTTTTACCTTTCAATTCTGGTTGTAAAACTTCTCCATGAAAAAGCACATTGTCTGCCACGATAAATCCGCCGGATTTTACATTTGGCAAAGTTAATTCGTAATACTCAATATAACTCACTTTATCAGCATCAATAAAAACTAAATCCCACTGCTGGTTAAGTGTTGTAAGTACCTGCCGGGCATCTCCAAAATGTAAAATTATGGTATCCTTAACGTTTGCTTTTTCAAAATATTTTTTTGCTGTGGCTGCATCTTCTTCTCTAATT
>NZ_JANMUN010000117.1:0-1985 GCF_031391665.1 Ferruginibacter sp. | reverse complement strand
ATATCCACATCACTTTTACTCAATTTTATATTCACTTTTGTTTAACAGTAATGCCATCAATTTAAAATACTATTTTTCTAATTAAACTGTTAGATACATAAGCACTAAAAATCTCTCTATCGAAGTACAGACTTTTACATTTACCATTTTTTAATCTTTAAATGTAAATCCAATGATGTCTGCACTAAAAAAATCTGTACTTGCAGTTGTATTTGTTTCCGGTAATATTTATTTCCTCCATGCACAAATTAATCTTAGTAAATACGAGGTGGGTTTAAGTGGCGGCGTTTTTGTTTACCAGGGAGATTTGACACCGCAAAGGTTAGGCTCGTACAAAACAATGAAGCCACAACTGGCCTTACACATTTACAGAATTATCAGCCCGTCATTTTCTGTACGCTTAAATGTTAACCGTGGAAAATTGTATGGCGACGATGCAAAATATAATAATCCCGATTGGAGAAAACAAAGAAATTTTAATTTTACCACACCCGTAACAGAAATAAGTGCACAGGGCGTTTGGAGTTTTTTAGCGCCAAGGTCGCCACGCTTTTCTCCTTATGTTTTTGCCGGTGCAGGTTTTTCTTTTTTAAAAATTAAAAGAGATTGGAGTAATATAAATCCAACAGTGTTTGGAGATGGGTCGGATGTGCAGGCCGGCCTTGCCACTGATGCAGCAAAAAGTTTGCCCCGTATAATTCCTGTTTTACCTGTTGGTGCAGGCGTACGATATTCGCTTAGCGACAGGTTTAGTTTAATTGGCGAAACCAGTTACCGTTTGAGTTTTACAGATTATTTAGATGGCTTTAGTAAAGCGGCAAACCCTGATAAAAACGATCATTACTTAAGCCACAGTATTGGAGTTATTTATTCTTTTAAGAAAAAAAATAATACAGAGCTGGGTTGCCCTAAATGGTAAAGTTCAGGAATTGGGGATTTGGGATTTGGAATTAGAATTTTATAAACCTATAAGGTTTTAAAAACCTTATAGGTTTGTATCAGGCAGTTCAACTAATTCTTTCAATTGATTATTTATACATTGAAAACCCATGCAGTAGCTGCCGTTGGTAATAACTAAATACGGCACCTGCATAGTTATGTTATACCGTAATACCTGGTCTAACACTTGGCTGTTTAAATCAACAGTCATTTCTTTACATTCAATAATCATCCAGGGTTTGGAGTTAGCGTTGTACACTACAATATCAAAACGCTTTTTTAAATCGCCTAACTTAATTTCTTTTTCTATTGCAATTAAAGCTGCAGGGTATTTTTTTATTTGGATAAGATATTGCAGAAAATTTTGCCTCACCCACTCTTCGGGTGAAAGTATTACCCAGCGTTTACGCACTTCATCAAAAATAAATTCTTTATCTTTTTCTTTTTTAATTTTGGGTTGATATTCAGGATAATTAATTTTTATCATTGAAGCTGAGCGAAATTTTGTAATTTTAAATGATGCAGCAATTTGAAAGCATTGTTGAACAAAGGTATGCGGTACAAGTGAGTGACACAACGATGATGCCATGAAAAACAAAAGTTTGTAACAAAATTATTTAACAATAAAATTTATTCCCCTTTAGGGGATAGGGGTATGAAGACAAAAGAAGAAATTGTAAACAACTGGCTGCCGAGATATACCGGCGAAGCATTGGAAAATTTTGGTGAGTATATTTTATTAACCAACTTTAGTAATTATGTATCCATGTTTGCGGAGTGGAATAATGTAAAAGTAATTGGGGTGGACAGGCCGATGCAATGTGCCACTGCCAATAATATTACTATTATAAATTTTGGGATGGGCAGCCCCGGTGCAGCAACGGTAATGGATTTGCTGAGTGCTATACACCCCAAAGCAGTTTTATTTTTAGGTAAATGCGGCGGCCTTAAAAAACGGCACAGTATAGGCGATTTAATTTTACCTATTGCCGCCATGAGAGGCGAAGGAACGAGTAATGATTATTTTCCACCAATTGTACCTGCAC
>NZ_JANMUN010000138.1:0-1980 GCF_031391665.1 Ferruginibacter sp. | reverse complement strand
CTGCATATTACTTTTCTGTCTTTTTTTAAAAAAAGAAAATGCTTTTAAAAGTGTAATTAAATTGCTGCCGGTATTAACAGGGCCTGTGTATAAAAAATATTCCAGCCCTTCGGTATATTTTTCTTTAACGGCATCTTTTTGTTGCCAGGTTGATGGTTTAAAATCATTACTGGCAGCAGTGTAGGCCACATCAATTTTATCAGATGCTATTTTGTATTTATCAGTAATTTCTTTTTTTAAAAATTCGGCTGTGGTTATAATAACTTTTGCTTTAGTTAAAAATTTTGATGTATTTCTTTTATAAAAATTTAGCCAGCGCTTTGTAAAAAATTGCGGCAGTTGCAAAAAAGATAAATCATTTACGATAACACACTGCGGCAATTTGGTACGTAATGAGCAATACCCACCTGCACTTATAAAAATATCGGCTTTGTTTTTTTTTAATAAAGAAGGCATTTTATAATAAAGCTGGTATTGCAGCAACAAAGGGTTTTTAATTTGAGGTCCGGTTATAACAGGGGTTATGTTTTTTGATGTAATATATTTTTCATCAAAATTGGCATCAACAAAATAAATGAAGTTGTGTTGGGGATATTTTTTGGCTAATCTTGAAAAAATTTCAAAAATAAAATCACCATTATTGCAAGGGTGATTAGTATTTAAAAAATTTGCGTTTACAGCAATGGTCATCGCAGCACTTTTACTTTTACTGTTTCAATCCTTGTATCGCTTACATTTAAAATATCAAATTCGTAGTGGCCAAAAATAATTCGGTCTTTTTGTTTGGGTATGGTTTCGTAATTTTGTATTATGTAACCCGAAAGTGTTTCTGCTCCTTCTTCATCTGGAAACTGGAGTTTGTATTTTTCAGTAATATAATCCAGTTCCAGCCTGCCGCTAAAAATAAATTCGTTGCCCGATAATTGTTTTTCTACAAACTCTTCAGTGTCGTATTCATCACGAATGTCGCCAAAAATTTCTTCCAGTATATCCTCCATAGTTACAATGCCGGCCGTGCCGCCAAATTCGTCAATTACCCAGGCAATACTTTTTCTTTCTTTACTGAATTTATTCATCAGGTCGGTAGCGCTCATACTTTTAGGCACCGTGGGTATGGGTAATAATACTTCTTTTAAAGTAGCAGGATTTTTAAAAAGGTCAAGCTGATGAACATAGCCAGTAATATTATCTATATTATTTTCGTACACCACCAGTTTGCTTAACTGGGTATGTATAAATTTATTTTTTACTTCCTCAATAGTTGTATTACTGTTTACACCTTCAATTTCCCGGCGTGGTATAAGGCATTGGCCCAGTTTAACTTCACTTAATGATAAAGCATTTTCAAAAAGTTCTTTATTTATTTCATTGTTATCTTCTTCCTCGTGGCTTTTGCTTTGCTGCAGAAAATGTTCCAGATCTACTTTGCTGAATATTTCTTTTTTCTCATTAAGCTTTACATCAAACAAATGCCTTAACATCCACTCAGCCGTATTTACAAAAAAAGCAGCGGTGGACGATAGCAGCCAGTAAAAAAAACTTGCAATAAAACTTATAATACCCGAGCTGAGTAATTCATTATTTCTTGCCCTGAAAAATGCTTTAAACATAAATTCCACAAACAGCAGTATCAATGTAGAGATAACAGTTTCTACAAAAAGCTTGATGTATTTTACATATCCCGAAAGAGATGGAGAAAGTTGTGCAGCAATCCAATTCCATACCGGCGAAAGCATACTGCCAATAAGCAAACCATAAATAACTAAAACAATATTTACACCAACTAATGTGGTACCGATGAAACGTGTTGGCTTATCCGAATAAGCGCCCCAGATTTTTCCGCTGTAAGTACCCTGCTTTCTGTTTAATTCAACAGATAATTTATTAGCAGATACAAATGCTATTTCTATACCGGAAAAAAAACCGATGAGTAACAATGAAGCGATAATTGCAATAAGGGCCATCCAATCCATACTATAA
>NZ_JANMUN010000057.1:0-13677 GCF_031391665.1 Ferruginibacter sp. | reverse complement strand
GAAGGGTTAGCCTGCCTGCAGGGCCCACACCAGCTTGCCCAAAAATCTATCAGCACTACTTTTCCTTTGTAGGAAGAAAGATTTATTACACTGTCTTTTACATCTGGTAAAGAAATTTCCGGAACAGCAGCACCAATTTTTATTTGTGCAGCACCGGTTAAAGAAGCAATTAAAATAATTGAAACAAAGAATATTTTTTTCATTTACAACAATTTTTTTTCTGAAATAATGACAATATAAATTTTAATATTTTTTTCATGAGGATAAATTTAGCCTTTAACCTTTCTGCTTAAGTACATTAAAAAAATTATACTCCAGTTTCAGCAGCACCCCTTGTGGCGCTGTACGGGTTAAATTAGTTACCAGCGGGTAACGGTAGCCGGCATCAACACGTAAACGGCTGTTAAAAATAAATTGAGCAGCCGGTGCCACATCCAAATAATTATTAGCATCACTAAGATTAGTTTGACCTAGAAATTCTACCATTAAATTTACATTAACCTGTTTGTAACTGGTGTATTCTTTGGGTAACATTAATTTTCCGGCAGAAAAAGAATAATTAATTGCATTTCGATTTTTATTCCCATAATTAAATTTTTCTTTACCATTATCGGTTGCATGCAGCACAGATGCTGCAGCCGAAAGCGCCACTTTATTAATCAATTGTGTTGCAATAACACCAGTTTCAAATCCTGAATTATGTCCATACAAATCAATTGCAGTTTGATGGATATCGCTGTTGTTAAAACTATATCTTGCATAAGCCGCCATTCTAAAATGTTTATGCACTTCATCAATACTGTAAAACCGGTACTTGGCATAAACACTGCCGCCTTCAGTTACAAATCCACCATTACGGTTACTTAAAAACGCATCCAGGTGTATCATTACTTTTTTTGAAATACCCAGCATTACTTCCGGCACCAGGTGGTAATTTATTTTTTTTGTATCTATGTCTGTCATAAGGTAGTTATTTGTTCTTATGCCGATACTGTTTGCTGCCATATTACTGGCCGGTTCAGTAAAAACATATAACTCCTGGCTATAAGATTTGACCATAAACAAAACAAGCAGGAACGATAAAATGTACTTCATAAAAAATATTCATTAAAAACCGCCTGTAGAGCTGTTAGCCGCTGCAGAGGTTACCCCATTTTATTAAATAGTTACATGAAAAATCCTCTTTCCGTTTTCTTCCCCCGTTTTATAACAAGGCATTTTTGTAAGGCTGCCATTCTTTTTATATTCTTTGGCAGGTATAAAACCTTTATCTAAAATTTTAATTGTTTTATTGCCCGACAATGTTTGATCCTTTACATTAAGAAAATGAAAATCGTTTGCCCCAACATTTACATGAGCATCATTTGCAATGGCAACATTATCAAATTGTATGGTTGCTGTAAAGCTGGCTACAAAAAAACCTGCATCTTCCACTTTCTTTTTTAGTTTATCAAAATCAACAACCGCATTTTGCTTAAAAAAAATATCAAAAGTGGAATTTTTTATATTGGCATCAACCTTATCTACAAAGTCTAAAGATTTTATTGCCTTATTAATGGCGTTGCTGCACATACTGCAGGTTAAGCCGCTGGCCTGCAAACTTACTTTTGTAACCTGTGCAGTTGCTGTAAAAGAAAAAATAACTGCTATTATTAAAAATATATTTTTCATGATTCTCTTTTTTAATTTTAATTGCTAATCCGCATTTTTAAATAAATATAAACCGGGAAAGCAAAATACGGTTGCAGGTTTTATAACACCTGCAACTGTTAAATAAATACCCTTATTGTTTTTCTTTTAAATCCATACTGCACTTTGTACATTTCCCCTGTGTATTGCTTGTTACATCTGCATGCATAGGGCAAGTGTACACTTTCATTACTTCCATTTTCATTTGTTCTTTTTTAGACTTTGTTAAGTCCATACCACATTTGCTGCATTTGCCAGGAGCATCGCTTGTTACATCGGAATGCATACTGCAACAATACGCCGCTGTTGCTTTTTCACTTACAACACTTGCAGTGCTAACTTTTCTATCGTACTGGCAACAGCCATGTAATTTATTATACACTTTATCATCGGCGGTAAAGCCCTGTGTATCGTAACCAGATTTTGCTATGCTCTGCTGAATTTTATCAGAAGATGTTTTATTAGATGCGTAAGAAACTTTTAGCTCTTTACTTTCTTCGTTCCAGTTTGCAGTGGTGGCACCACCCTTTTTTGCAGCTTTTTCAATAGTGGTTTTGCACATGCCGCAATTGCCCCACACTTTAATGGTTTCTTTTGTTACAGCTGTTTGTGCAATGGAAGTATTTATGGCGAAGATGCTGAACAACAGTGCAGCACAAATATTTAATGTTTTCATTTTATTTAAAATTTAATTATTGATTAATAGTATGACTTGTATATATAACACAGTTCATCAACTGCTATCGCTGCTGATGAAAAAATCAATACTTAATTTTAAATTCTGAAAACACAGTTCATAATACTGGCAGAAGGCCAGTTATAATTGGGAGGAGAATGATTATTTACTACTGCAATTGAAGGCGCAGCAGGTAATTGCCAATCGTACACCGGAAGTTGTGTTACAATGGTGACAAACTTTGAAGTGAAATCTAAATCATTATAAACATTTTTGTGAGAGTCTTCTAACTTAACAAACTTATGCTCATCGTTGCAGCAACCGCCTTTCTTTTCTACCATGCCGCATTTGCCGCACTTATCTTCGTTAGAGCTATAAAACTCCATGCCGGCCATTTTACCCATACAATAATGTATTTCCATGGCAATGCCCGAAGCAGCTGTCATGTAAACTATTGTTAATATGGCTAAAAAGATTTTTTTCATTTCAGCTACAAAGATAAAAATATTGTTGTAATCCGGGTGTTAAAATTTGCTGTTATTTTGATTAATTCACAAAATTCCATTGAATACCAAAGCGGATATTGAGCCCCTGCGTGGGATAATGTGGTGCTGCGTAATTATTATTGATAAAGCCAAAGCCATTTAAAAAACTAACGGTATTTAAATTTTCGGCACGAATATAAGCGGTAAAAGATTTTATTCTGAAATGAAAGAACGCAGTGATATCGGGAAGGTTTTTTAATTTAAAAGTATCCTGCGGCGTAAACTGGCGCATAACCGGCGAGTAGTTGTAGGCTTCATAAGGGGTATAATACCTTACCTCCAGTCCTGTACTTAAATTTAAATTTTTATAAAAATTTCCTTCAAAAGCAAAACGGTTACGGGTAAAAAGTAACGGCACTTTTACCGGCGCACTGCCATCGGTTTGCTGCGCCACCACATCAACATACCAGTTTAATTTTTTAGAAATTTTTATTTTTTTTGAGGCCGATAATTGCAGCAGGTTAATTACTTTACTGCTTTGTGCGGTACGATAATAATCAGAAAAATAAGCCAGGTTGGTAATAATATAATTTTTAAACCCAAGATTTATAAATGGGTTTTTAGCTTCGGCGCCAAAACTAATAATATTTTCTTTTTTGCTGATGGTTGCATTTTTAAAATTAAAAGCAGATAAATTATTGTAGATAAAACTCGGGCTGCGGTTTACATTATTAAAAAACAAACGGACATCACCCAGTTTTTTATTTAAGTAACGGTCGATAGTTGCATAGGCACTGTAATCGCCACTGTTGAGGCCGTTTAAATAAAATTCGCCTTTGAGCAATACATCCCACAATTTATTTTTTGTTTTATTGCGGTACTCACCATGCAAAACAATATTGTAATAATTTTTTGTTTGTATGCCTGTTGCCCTGTAAAATTCTGCTTTTATATTTTCGAGCCGGGCACCTGCCAGTAAAAACTGGGCAGCGTTTTTCGTATCCGGAAATTGCAGTAAGGAAAAATCGTTGCTGATCACTTTCCATTTTTCGTGAACATTAAAAGTATCAGTGGTTTTTTTCAGTGTAGTATCGTACCAGCTTTTATAAATTAAAGAGTCGGCAGAAACATCAGTGTACAGATAATTATAATTGCTGTACGTAAAACTGTATTGAGCCCTCAGCTTGGGGTAAAATAAATATTCGGTTGTAGAATCGTTAACAGCAATGGAATCGTTTTTTCCAATATCATAAGTTTGCCGTAAAAAAAAAGTAAAGTCTTTATCAATGTTACCGGTATTTACAGATGCATTAAATGGATTGGGGGCAAATAAATTAGCCCCACCTAAATTCACCGGCACGCTAAACCGTTTCTTTTTATTGGGGTCGGCCAGTGAGCTGTCGTTTACAATGCCGCCGTTCTCCGAATTTTTTATAGTGTTGCCCACTAACACTATGTATGCCGCATATCTTTTTCGCTTGCCCTGGTAATTGCTGAACAGCCGGTAATTTTTATGATTGGTATTTTGTGTAACAAAAAAACCGGGAGAACTTATTAACCTGTAATCAACCCCAAAATTCCAGTTTTGCCTGGGGTTTTGTGTATGCAATGCTTTTATCATTTGCTCCTTACCCGATGCTAATTGATAACCCAGCTGCGTTAAAGGTTTGGTAGTTTTATAAAATTTTGTTTCTTCTAATTTATAACGGTACACATCAAATGCATGAAAGCCGGCATCCCAACCGGGCTTAAGATTGGGCTGATACAGTAATGAGTATGCTGCCGCACCATGGTTACCTAAATACTGGTAGGTAGAAGGAACAGAAAAGTATTTATCAAAATCATTGATAGAAGAATCTAAACGGTTAATCCTTACAGAATCTAAAAATTTATAAGAGATGGTAATAGAATCTTTTTTATCATCCCGGTGCTCAAAACCCAGCGCATTATCTTTATCCGATTTGCTGGTATCGGTTTTATTTTTTTCCGTTTTGCCACCGAGTTTGGGCAAATTTACTTTGGGCAGTTGCGCCACAACGGCCTGCATAACAAATACCGATAATAAAAGAATAAAAAAATACTTCATCAATTTTTATCTTACAGTTGTGCAATCATTTCTTTAAAAAGATAAGTGAGTTTAGGTTCGGCATCTTTTGCGGCCTGCAATACTTCTGCATGGGTAATAGTATTTTCTTCTTCTCTTATGCCAATATCTGTTATTACACTCATGGCAAAAACGGGTAAGCCCATGTGTACGGCTGCAATAACTTCCTGTACAGTGCTCATACCCACTGCATCGCCACCAATCTGGCAAAGCAATTTGTATTCAGCCCTTGTTTCAAAAGTAGGGCCGGTTACACCGCAGTACACCCCTTCTTTTATATCAATATTTTTTGCGGCAGCAATGGCTTTTGCTTTTTCTATAAGATCTTTTTTATAAGGTTCGCTCATATCAGGAAAGCGTGGCCCAAATTCATCCACATTTTTCCCTATTAAAGGATTGTGCGTAAAAAAACTAATGTGGTCTTTAATAATCATTAAATCGCCAACTTTAAAAGTTTTGTTGGTGCCGCCAGCGGCATTGCTCACCAATAAAGTTTGAATACCCAAAAATTTCATTACACGTATAGGAAAAACAACTGCTGCGGTATCGTACCCTTCGTAATAATGAAAGCGGCCCGCCATTGCTACCACATTTTTACCGCCCAGTTTGCCAAATATTAATTTACCGCTGTGCCCTTCTACAGTGCTTACGGGAAAATGCGGAATATGATCGTAAGGAATTTCTTTTTCTACTTCCATTTCGTTGATAAAACTTCCCAAACCGCTGCCGAGTACAATGCCCACCACAGGTTCGGCATTAAATTGCGACCGTATAAAAGCCGTTGCCTCATTAATTTTTTGTATCATAAAGTATAATTAGTTTTTTTGTGCGCCAAAGGTAAGGAAAGGTACTGTTAAAGGAATGTTTAGAGGTTTAGAGGTTTAGGGGTTTAGGGGTTTAGGGGTTTAGGGTTTAGAGGTTTAGGGTTTAGAAGTTTAGGGTTTAGAAGTTTGTAAAACCTCACAGATTTATTTAATAAAATTAAAAATTATAGCAGTTTTTGTAAAACCTGTGAGGTTTATTGAAAAGGATTTAAATTTAGAAGAACCCCCATACGCTGAGGTAAAAGCTGCCCAATGGTATGTCTTTGAACCGAGCGTGGCAACGATGATGCCCAATGACAAAATGTTCGTATCAAAAAAACACCCTGACCTTGGCCAATGGTGATGAAAAGCGAAGTGGTAGCTTTTATTTTCATAATTTATATAAAGCTCCTCAACTATTAATTTGTAACTTTTATCTATTAACTTTTTAATTATCTTCGCCAAAACTTTTTTATTTATGAATCTTCACGAATACCAGGCCAAAGAATTACTAAAAAAATACAATGTTCCCGTGCAGGAAGGCATTGCCTGCAACACCGCTAACGAAGCGGAAGAAGCATACCGCCAAATACATACCCAGTACGGCAGCAAGTTTGCTGTGGTAAAAGCACAAATACATGCCGGCGGACGGGGTAAAGGAAAGATTGCCAGCACCGAACAGCGTGGTGTGGCCGTGGGTAAAAATGCAGAAGATGTAAGACAGATTGCTCAAAATATTTTAGGCGGCACTTTGGTTACCATACAAACCGGCGAAGCTGGTAAAGTGGTAAATAAAGTTTTAGTGGCGCAGGATGTTTATTATGATGGCGCCAACCCGGTTAAAGAATTTTATTTGTCTATTTTGTTAGACAGGGCTAAAGGCCAAAACGTAATTATGTACAGCACCGAAGGTGGTATGAACATTGAAGACGTGGCGCATGATACACCCGAAAAAATATTTAAAGAGTGGGTACACCCCGGCGGTGGATTGCTCGGTTTTCAGGCACGAAAAATTGCTTTTAATTTAGGCCTTAGTGGCGAAGCGTTTAAAAACTGCGTAAAGTTTGTCACCAATTTATACAATGCTTATGTGGGTTTAGATTGCGCTATGCTGGAAATAAATCCGCTTTTTAAAACCAGCGACGAAAAAATTATTGCGGTAGATTGTAAAATGAATGTGGATGATAATGCTTTAATGCGCCATGCAGATGTTACCGCATTACGTGATGTAAGCGAAGAAGACCCTACCGAAGTGGAAGCCGGAAAATTTAATTTAAACTTTGTAAAATTAGACGGTAACGTGGGTTGCATGGTTAACGGCGCCGGCCTTGCCATGGCTACCATGGACATGATTAAATTAAGCGGCGGCGAACCCGCTAACTTTTTAGATGTAGGCGGTACTGCCAATGCACAAACAGTAGAAGCCGGTTTTAGAATTATTTTAAAAGACCCGAAAGTAAAAGCTATTTTAATAAATATTTTTGGCGGCATTGTTCGCTGCGACCGTGTAGCGCAAGGCGTTATTGATGCGTACCAAAGCATTGGCAACATCAACATCCCCATTATTGTTCGCTTACAGGGCACCAATGCCGACGTTGCAAAAAAATTAATTGACGAGAGCGGATTAAAAGTGCAGAGCGCTATTTTATTGAGTGAGGCTGCAAGTTTGGTGAATAAGGCAGTGGCGTAAAATTGTGTTGTCATTTCGAAGAACGATCTATTTTAAAATATTTTTAAAAACATCCGCCGGTTGGCGGATGTTTTTTTTTGGCCAGGGTTTGGTAAGGCTGTGGGGCTTTATTGGCACAGTTTATCAAGAAAGCGTTCTGTACACACTGTAAAAAAATCTTTATTGCGCTTTTACAGAAGCGGACGTGAGGTGAAGAAACTTAAAATGATAGGTTAGGGTTTAGTGGATTGTTACAACAACAATTGAGTTGAATACTGATTATTTTTGGCGAGGAGCATGTTATAACATAAATTTATGTGTTAGTGGCAATATTTTCCACACTCTAAAATTTGATATCGACTTAAAATGAAATTTTTAATCTATTTGATTACCCTGACAACTTTATTTTTTTCTTGTTCCCCTAAGATTGGTTCTACGATTAGTAATAAACAACCTGCACTTGCTGACAGTGAGTTTGTGCTAATACTTCAAAAAGAAGACAGTTTTATTAATGACGGCATTGAAATAGGCAATATAAAGTCTAACGACTATGGATTTTCATCAAATTGCACTTATTATGAAGTTATTGAAACATTAAAAAAACTAGCTCGTGATTATGGAGCGAACCTTATAAAAATAACAGACCGTAAAAGTCCTGATCAATGGAGTACTTGTGAAAGGTTAAAAGCCAAAATTTATAAAGTCCTGAACTTTCGTGTTCACGAAAAAGAAATAGAGTGGACAGCTAGTAGGAAATTAACTTGGGAGGATTTTAAAGGTTCTCCAAAAACAATTTCAAATTCCAATACAGCGGCTCAAACATTTTGTGGTTTCGGCTTCCAAACAAACAATGTGACAATGTTTAATAAAGCAAAAATCTTTACAACAACCAGTTTCACTACTAATCTAAGTTGGGTACGACCTGACCAAAAGAACAGACTAGATTTACTTGAACATGAACAAGGACATTTTGATTTATGTGAAGTTTATGCAAGACAGCTTAGAAAAACGTTGGAGGAAAAAAAACTAACCGCCTTTAACTTAAATACGGACGCCAATGTAATTTTTAAAAATGTATCTAAATCCTATTTGGAAAGACAGGAACTTTATGAAAGTGAAACTCAATATGGGACTGACCGTAAAAAGCAAATCGAATGGACGAAACTCATTGCTTCAGAATTAAATGAGTTAAGCAGTTTTTCCAAATAATACTGCTACCACCACGAACTGTGTAAAAAACCAAATATTTTAAGCGATTTTTTTTAATAATTATCGCAGTACAATACGCCTGATCGTACTACTGATTCTTTAAAAATTCAATTTGTATTTTATAAAGCGTCCTGTTAGTGTTGATTATTTTTGGAAAGTAATATTTATGGCTTAAATTTATATAGCAGCGGCATTTTTTATCCGGAGCATTACAGCGATATAATTATTTAGTTCGATCATTTTGAGTATGAAACCAGACAACTTAGAAACTTCGCTTGAACCATTACTAAATTACTTCAGTCGTCTTATCCCTTTAAATAAAGAAGAAAAAGAATTGGTTACAGCATTGTTTCATCCACGGCTTTACCGTAAACGGCAGTATGCATTGCAGGAAGGCGACGTATGCACCCAAATGTTATTTGTAGTT
The DNA here is from genome assembly GCF_031391665.1 of Ferruginibacter sp. Classification (GTDB taxonomy): domain Bacteria; phylum Bacteroidota; class Bacteroidia; order Chitinophagales; family Chitinophagaceae; genus Ferruginibacter. The sequence continues at coordinate 4,615 of NZ_JANMUN010000057.1, read as the reverse complement.
AGAGGTTGCCTGCGGATGTATAAAATAGATGAAGGCGGCAATACACATATTCTTCAATTTGCTGCAGAAAATTACTGGATAAATGATTTAGGAAGTTTTCATACAGAAAAACCATCTGCATTAAATATTGATGCATTAGAAGACACGGTGGTTTTACAAATAAGCCACAGCAACCTCATTACACTTTATACGGAGGCGCCAAAGTTTCACCGAATTTTCAGGGTGCTGGTTGAAAACAGTTATGTAAGCCTGCAAAAGCGGCTGTTGCAAAATATAAGTTCTACAGCCGAGGAACGTTATCATTCTTTTTTGGAGCTGTATCCGCACCTGGTTAACCGGCTTTCTCAAACACAGATAGCCTCTTACTTAGGGATAACCCCTGAGTTTTTAAGCCGCCTTCGCAATAAACTCAGCAAGCAAAAATCTTAAACTGCATCAAGGGTATTTCTTAATCAAGGTCATTGGTTGCTCCTCCATTGTCATCGCATCTTTGTGTAATCAAATTATTCATAATTAAAAAAAATAAAAAATGAAAACAAAATTAAAAGTTGCTGTTATCGGTATTGGAAATATTGGTACTGCAGTTGCAACCAATCTTGTAAAAGCTAACCGTTCAGTAATTATTGCCGACAGAACAATTGCAAAGGCAAAAGAATTATCCCAGTCATTGGGTAATTTGGCACAACCTATGGAAATTGCTGCAGCGATAAAGCAAGCAGATATTATTGTATTTGCCATCTGGTTTAATGCAATAAAAGAATTACTGGGTACCTATTCAAAAGAGCTGGAAGGAAAAATTATTATTGACCCATCCAACCCCATTGCACCAGATGAAAAAGGCGGCTTTAAAAAAATAATCGGAGAAAAAGAATCGGCCGGTGAAATACTTTCGGCATTGCTTTCTGCCGATACAAAATTGGTAAAAGCATTAGGTACATTAGGCGTAGCTTCTCTTGCAGGTGCAGCTTTTCAAAAACCAGCAAATGTTTTATTTTATGCAACAGATGAAACCAGTGTTCATGAAACAGTGGAGGAATTAATTCGTGACAATGGTTTTGAGCCTTTACATGTTGGTGGTATCAATCAATCCATAAGAATAGAAGTATTCGGTGATTTGCACGAGTTTGGCGCATTGGGAAAAACGGTTACCCTTGATGAAGCAAAACAAATAGTACAACCAGCACTACAGTAATCAACTTCACAAATAATAATTAAACAGAAATTAAAAACAATAAAATGAAAAAAACGAATTTACAATCATTGTTACTTGGTTTAGTAATAATCATTTCCTTAGGCGCTGCTCAAAGTTGCCAATCATCAAATTCTTCAATGGGCAATTCTAAGGATAATATAGATAGCTTAAAAAAGATAGCGCTGCAGTTAGTTGCTTCCAATGATACCATTGCCAGTCATCTTAAAACTTTTGATGAACTGGATTTTGATGTATTCAGCAATCAAAAATGGGACAGGTTAAAAGAAAGCCATGCAACAAATATAAAAGTATACTGGCCCGACGGACACATAACAGAAGGTATTGATGTACATATCGAAGATTTGAAAAAACTTTTTGTACATGCACCAGACACCAGGATAAAGGAGCATCCAATTAAATTTGGTTCTGGTAACTACATTTTGGTAACAGGTGTGTTTGAGGGAACATTCACCAAACCAATGCCCATTGGAAATGGAAAATTTATTGAGCCTACCGGCAAGGCTTTTAAAATGCCCATGGCTACAGTAGGTATTTGGGAAAACGGTGTGATGAAAGAAGAACATCTTTTCTGGGATAATCAGACGTATGCAAAACAAATTGGTTTGTAAACGATTAAAGCGGAGAAGGAATATTAATTTCTCCGCTTTATTTTTAATAAACATTATTTTTAATTCAATGGAAAAAAAAATTTTGTCCCAGCGGGGTTTTCACACTATCTATCTTTAATGTAAAAAACGTAACTGTGAAACCCCGCTGTGGTGATACCTTTAAATAATAATACCGCCATCGCAATTATTACAAAGAGTAATTGCAAACCGGGTAAGCATTTGTTACATCAAAATTTACATTCTAAAATATTATCTTAATTTCAATAATAAAATATCGTTAATGAAGGTTATACTATTCTCACTGCTTATACTATTATGCCTGCATACTTACAGCCAGCAGCAAACGCCGAAGCCGTTAAGACATTTTATGCAGTCTGGCCCATCGCCGGCAAATAAAATTCAATACGGCAATAATCCCAAAGCGGGCCGTTATGCAAATGCCGGTGATACAAAAATTTATTATGAAGTATATGGTAAAGGAAGGCCCATTGTTATTTTGCACGGCGGCATTTTTGGCAGCACTTACGAGATGCACCAGTTTATTGACAGCCTTTCTAAAAAATACCAGGTAATTGCTGTGTCTACCCGTGGGCATGGAAAATCAGCATTAGGGATCCAGCCGATAACTTATGAGCAAAAAGCAACTGATGTAATGGCTGCAATTAATGCCGTAACCAAAGACAGTGTAATTGTGCTCGGCTTTAGCGATGGCGGTTACGCTGGTTACAAATTGGCAAGTATGTATCCAGGCAGCGTTAAGAAACTAATTGCAATAGGTGCAACAGAATTGTATCCCGGCCTTCGTGATTTTACTTTTGATGCCAAACAAGGTGTGGCATTGGATAGTGTTTACTGGAAGCAACAATTTAAGTTGATGCCGGAACCGCAAAGGCTGCAGGAAATGTTCACTGGCCTTGGAGCCATGTATAACCAGCTTACATTGGATAAAGTTTTTTTTCAAACTATTCAATGCCCGGTTTTGGTAATGGCCGGAGACCGGGATCAATCCAACCCGCCGCAACGTGTTGTTGCAACGGCACAGATGATACTGCATAGCCAGGTTGGCATTATTCCCAATTGTACACATGGAGTTTTTTTAGAAAACTTTGCTGCAGTGTGGGCATGTATTGTTCCTTTTTTAAAGCAATAACTTTAAGCAAAAGATGAATATGAAAAATGTTTTTTTGTATATAGCATCCTGCTTTTTGATGTTTGCAAATAAACTGCAGGCACAATCCATTACGCTTAATAAAAATAATATTGAAGTGGTTAATGTTTCTGTAGCTGCAACAAAAATGATGGGCAAAAATGCCATAAAAGTGATTAAAGATTCCACTGTAAAAGAAGTTGACGAACCTACTTTTGTAAAGATAAAGGGCACCGATTTTACAAATGGAACCATTGAACTAAAGGTATTAAGTAAGCTGTTGAAGAATGCCCCGGATTTTGCAAGAGGTTTTATTGGTATTGCTTTTCGTATCAGCGACAGCAACACAAAGTATGAAAGTATTTATCTCCGCCCCGTAAATGCAAGAGTAAATGATCAGGTGCGGCGAAATCATAGCATTCAATATTATTCTTACCCCGATTATAAATTTGACCGCCTGCGTAAAGAATCACCAGAGAAATATGAAAGTTATGGGGATATGGAAATGAACAAATGGATTACGATGAGGATTGAAGTTAAAGATGCACAGGCAAAACTTTTTTTGAATAACAATAAGCAACCCTCATTAATTGTAAATGATTTAAAACATGGCGCAGGTTTATCTGGTGCTATCGGCCTTTGGGTTGATGTGGGAACAGAAGGTTATTTTTCTGATGTTACAATTTATCGAAACGAATGAAAATTATAAAAAGGAAAGTGTGAACATGCCGCTTTAACAGTTGGTGTGCAGCTTAGCAATGTGCCATGTAAATAACTTTGATGGCGGTTGCTTTCTTGTATAAATTACATTACTTATCGCCACAAAAATCATACACCCTTTGTTCTCATTAGCATTGTGTGTATATTTAAAGAACGAAAAGATTTTTTTCACAAACTTCTGTTAGCGTTAATTGTAAAGGCACATCTTGATAAAAAGAAAAATAAGCAATGAATTTTGAAAAACTGGTACCAAATGTTTTTTATATCAATATTACTGATGGTTTAAAATTATTTGTTGACTGTCTGGATTTTACTATTGGACATAATGAAATAAAATCCAGCCAACCATTTTGTGTATTGGAAAAAGATGGATTACGTATAAATCTTTTTGAAAATGTGGCACTTGCTAAGGAACATTATCCTGAGTTTAGGCTAGTAACTAAAAATATTGAGGAAGTTTATACAAAGGTTTCTGCATCGCACCCTCAATTTCTTCATCCCAACCTTAAGCAAATTACTCTTCGTCCATGGGGTGCTAAAGAATTCGCATTAAAGGATGAACAGGTTGGTATTATAATTCAAGAGTGGTAAAATCATTTTGCTCTTAGCTGTTGTTGGTATGCAGTATTAGCAATATGCCAACAGTACCAACATTCACCTGCTGTTTAACGGTAAGTCAAAGACAGACCTCATATTTTAATGATAAAATAAAAAAATAATTTAAAAATTTAATTTTACAGACAATGAAAAGAATGTCGTTGACGATAACAGTAATTGCTGCTTCGTTTCTATTAGGTTTCGCTTTTAAAACAATTTTATCTGACAAAAAAAATACAAAAATGAAAAAAGTAACAGGCATAGGCGGCATTTTCTTTAAATGTAAAGACCCAAAAGCAATTAACGAATGGTATAAAACACATCTTGGGT
>NZ_JANMUN010000023.1:0-100341 GCF_031391665.1 Ferruginibacter sp. | reverse complement strand
AAATTGATAGCCGGATTTTTTAATGGTATCAGCAGATGGCAAAGCAAAGCTGCTGTCTTTTATTTTTTCTTTATAAGTGTTCATAAAGAAATTGATGCCCGATGCTGTAAAATTATTAATTGCAAAGTGTGTTCTGTCGGGTTGAAATTTATTTAAAGTGGCATCAAGATCTTTAATGCTGGCATTAAAATCCGACCCATCGTGCTTGTCTTTAAACTGTAACACTACGTTAGTAAAAATCAAACGGTCTAAGGTTAATTTTAATTCTGCTGTATCGGTATCAACCTGGCCAACAGGTTTGTTGCCGGAGAAAGCGTTTAATAAAAATTCATAATTAAACAGCGTATCGTTTTCGGGCCGGATTACATTTAAAAAAATATTTTTGAATAATAATTTTTGAATATCGGTATTGCCTCTCATCAGTTTAAACATATTGATGTCGGCAGAAATTTGTTCTCCAAAAATTAAGGTATCTTTTTTTTGATCTTCGATATAAACATTATTAATTTCAATCCATTGCGGTAACCTGTAATCGATGGAGCCAATTACTACTTTAGTTTTTAATTTATCGGTAAGGTAAGTTTGCACCCGGTTTTTTACCAGCTTTTTGCCAATCGGTAAATTGATGAACAGAAAAAAAAGACACAACAAAACAATCACCCCTGCAAGTGTGTACAATACTATTTTGCCCGCTTTTTTTATTGTTTTTTTATAAGGCATTTATTGATGCTGTCTTGAAAATTATTTACTTGGTTAAGCGGTCATTTAAGCTTTTGGCTAATTTATTTTTTCCCGGCTTCCAGTATAATGAAATTATTGTGCCGTTACCAAAGTATGCAGGTTTGATTTAATTACTGCAAATTCTACCTTGTTTCTTCTCAATATGTGGAATTTGTTCCTCACAAAATCCAGCTGCCACATGTTTGCCGTATCTGCATCAATTGGTACAACTTTTGAAATTTCAATAGTATAAACTACTAAAAATCTTAATCATGCAGCACATTAACCACAACACAAATTTTCAATTTTTAAAGAAAAAAATTAAAGAAATTAAGATGGCCATGTTCAGAACTGAAATAGATGCTGAACTGAAATTACCTAACAATATCATTCAGACTTTTAGAGTTGATAACGATGGTACTGTTTGGTTTTTTACATCCTGTAATGGGAACTATGCAGATAACATTGACCGTAATTTTTATGCTTATCTTAATTATTATAAAAAAGGAAGCGGCTGCCGTTTGCAGTTAAGCGGTGTTGCAACCATTGTTGAAAATGAAGATGATGGCTTAATTTCAATTGATACCGCAACAAGAATGGTGCTGGTGAAAATGAAAATTATGCAGGCCGAGTATTATGAAAATAAAGTTTTTCCAAATGTTACTTTTACTGAAAAAGTGAAGAGTGCAATACATCAAATATTTCCAACGGCTGCACACCGGAGTTATAATTTTTTAAAATAGATATTTTGTGAATTAATATTTTAAATTTACAGACTACGGATACCCTAAATTACTTTAAAATTGGTTTCTATTATTTTACATACAACTTTAAAAAGTCAAACATGAATAATTTTTTTAAAACTTTAATTGCCGGATATGCAGGATGGAAATGGGGAGGTGGATGCCTTGGAACAATTGCTGTATTTGTTATAGTTTATTTTTTGCTGGGTAACGTACACTGTTAAAGATAGTTGCACCTTATTAAATGAGTTTGTTTAAAATATTGCTGCATCAATACATGCTTTGTGTTGATGCAGTTTTTATTTTTGTCTTGTTTAAATTTTATTAAATTTAACTTCGTTATACAATTTTAACCATGCAGTCATTTTATAAAAATAGCTTTGAGGAGATTTTTAAACAGCTCAACACTTCTGCCAATGGTTTAAACAGCGATGCAATTGCTGCATTGCAACAACAATTTGGCACCAATTCATTGCAGGAAGCCAAACAAAAAAGTAAATTTCAAATCCTTCTTTCGCAGTTTACCGATGTAATGATTATTATTTTAATTATTGCTGCTGTTATTTCATTTGTGGTGGGAGAACATACAGATGCCTATGTAATTTTGGCCATCATTATTGGCAATGCCTGGATGGGTTTTTCGCAGGAATACAAGGCCGAGCAATCGGTAAGGATGCTGCAAAAAATGTCGGCACAATTTGCACTGGTATTGCGTAATAATAAACCTTTAAAAATAGAAGCAAAGGAATTAGTCCCCGGTGATATTATTTTACTGGATGCCGGTGATATTGTTCCTGCCGACGCAAGATTAGCTGAAGTACATTCCTTTAAAACTGATGAAGCATCGCTTACAGGAGAAAGCCATACAATTGAAAAGAAAACAGCAATCATCAATGAAGAAAATCTTGTACCCGGCGATCAGCTTAATATGATTTTTAAAGGAACTATTGTAAGCAACGGGTCTGCAAAAGCTGTAGTAACGGCTACAGGCATGAAAACCGAGATAGGAAAAATTGCAGGGTTGATGGAAGTGGCTGCACAAAAAACACCTTTGCAAAAAAGGCTGGCTGTTTTTAGTAAACAACTTTCTGTAATTGTATTGGTTATTTGTGCAGTTGTATTTGGTATCGGATTATTACAGGGGCAACCTGTATTTGCAATGTTTCTTACTGCATTATCCCTGGCTGTTGCCGCACTGCCCGAAGCATTACCTGCAGTAATAACCATTGCACTGGCATCAGGCGCAAAGCGCATGGTAAAACAAAATGCATTGATGAGAAAGTTGCCTGCTGTAGAAACGTTGGGTTCTGTTACATATATATGCAGCGACAAAACCGGTACGCTTACCCAAAATATAATGACGGTAGAAAAAATGCAGGCGGCCCCGGATAAAGAAGATTTATTGAAGCATGCGATGATACTGAATAATGAAGTAAAATTTTCTGATGAAGGTTTGCTCGGTGATTCTACCGAAACTGCATTGGTAGATCATGCTATAGAGAAGGGGCATACAAAAGAAGGATCGGATAGTGCTTTTCCGCTTTTGGAAAAATTGCCTTTCGATTCTGAAAGAATGCGTATGAGTACTTTACACCAGCATGGAGATAAATGGATTTTATTTGTAAAAGGTGCTCCCAAAAAAATGACGGAAGTATTTGATAAAAAATACACAGATCAAATTTCGGGCTGGTTAGATAAAAACAGGGAATGGGCTGCGGAAGGTTTAAGGGTGTTGTTTTTTGGGTATAAAATTTTTGATCAAAATCCCGGCACTATAAAAACGGATGAAGAAAATGATCTTGATTTTTTAGGTATGACGGCAATGATAGATCCTCCAAGAGAAGAAGTGATTGAAGCTATTAAACAATGTAAAACCGCAGGCATAAAATCGGTGATGATAACAGGCGATCAACCGCTGACAGCTACTGCCATTGCCGAGCGGCTGGGTATGATAGAAAAAGGGCACGAAGGTGTAAAGACTGGTGCCGATCTTGAAAAAATGGCAGCAGAAGAATTTAAAAATACTGTTGCCACTACCACAATTTATGCAAGAGTTTCGCCGGAGCAAAAATTAAATATTGTAAAAGCCTTACAACTAAATGGAGAATTTGTGGCGATGACGGGTGATGGAGTAAATGATGCGCCATCATTAAAACAATCTGACATTGGTATTGCCATGGGCATAACAGGTACGGATGTTTCAAAAGAAGCAGCCGACATGATTTTGCTTGATGATAATTTTGCCACCATCGTAAAAGCCATCAGGGAAGGCAGAAGAATTTATGAGAACATCCGGAAATTTATTTTGTATGTACTTTCCTGCAACCTCGGCGAAATATTAACTATTTTCTTTGCACCATTACTCGGCTTTGCCATACCTCTATTACCCATACATATTCTCTGGATAAATTTAGTAACAGATGGTTTGCCCGGCCTGGCACTTGTAGCAGAGCCCGCCGAAAAAAATATAATGCAGGTGCCGCCACGGCCGCCAAAAGAAAATTTATTTGCTGGCGGATTAATTACAAGAATTTTAATTACCGGAACAATATTGGCCATTGCTTCTATAGCAATACAATGGTGGGCAGTGCTGCTGGGGTATGATGTAAAGACGCAGCAAACAATGGTTTTTACAACCTTGTGTTTTGTGCAGTTGGGTAATGCACTTTCTGTACGATCCGTTTACCACAGCATTTTTTCATCAGGCATATTTGCCAATAAAAACATTTGGGGAGCAATACTATTAACGGTAATACTGCAGTTGTTAATAATTTATATACCCTTTTTACAAACTATTTTTAAAACTGCTGCCTTAACATTTAATGCAATGGCTGCAGTTATTGCAATAACAATAGTGTGCGTTTTAATTATTGAGTTGGTGAAGTATTTTAATAAGAGAAAATACTTTAAGCAATAACAGTATTCCTTAGATTTCCAGCTTTTCCAGTACCAGTAAAGTTTCTAAAAATTCATTCCAGGCTGCCTGCCATTTTTCTTTGGCAGTACTTATTTTTTCATGATGTTCAGCACCGGTTTCAGCTTTTGTTTTCATGTATTCTTCCAGTTTGGCCAGTGTGGCAGCATTTAAATCTTCAAGGTGTTTTTTATGTTCCATAATATTTTTTTATGTTGATTAAGAAAATTATTTTTATTCATCCTCATGTAAAGCCAGCCTGTTGCTGAGTTGTACAATTTGTTGCTGCATCGTATTCATTCGTTGTAATAAATAGGTAATAGTTTCAATGCCTTCTACATTAATATCCATTTCGTAATATAACCGTACCATCTTTTCTAAATGATGTAACTGGCTTGCCGGTACAAAGCTTTTTTCTTCCACAACAGTCATTTCAATAAGGCCGCTGTTGTTTAATGAATTTATAAAATCAATTTCTATGTTGTGGTTGATACAAAATTCATCAGTTGCTATCATATCTTCTGTTTGCATACAAAAGTTTTTATTTAAGTTTACTTAATTGAATGAACAAATCTTTTTGCTCCGCTGTAAGGCTGACAGGCAGTTTAACTTCGTAGGTAACATACAGGTCGCCATTTTCACCTTCTTTTTTATATACCGGAAAACCTTTTCCTTTTAATCTTATTTTGGTACCGCTTTGCGTTTCGGGGTTTACTTTCAGTTTTACTTTTCCATCAAGTGTGTCAATAGTATTTTCTCCACCAAGCAAAGCAGTGAATAAATCTATGGTGGCAGTGGTGTATAAATCGTTGCCTAATCTTTTAAAACGTGGGTGCGGTGCAAGTACAAATGTGATAAATAAATCTCCGGCCGGCCCTCCATTTACACCCGGAGCACCATAACCTTTTAATTTTATTATCTGACCGTTTTCTATTCCTGCAGGTATGGTTATCCTTATGTTTTTTCCGTTAACAGTAAGTGTTTGCTGGTGTGTTGTAAGTGCGTCAGTCAAATTCAATTTTAATTCTGCATTATAATCCTGCCCCCTGAATTTTGTTTTATTACGGCGTTCCGAACTGCCAAACATCGATTCGAAAAAACTGGAAAAATCGCTGTCATCATCACCTTCAAATTGTGCGCCACTGTATCGTGACCTGCTTTGCTGCTGCCGTTGCTGTTCAAACTGATCCGCATGCTGCCAGTCTTTTCCATACTGATCATATTTTTTTCTTTTGGCTTCATCGCTCAGCACTTCATTGGCTTCATTAATCTGTTGAAATTTTTGATGGGCCTCTTTATCAGTAGGATTGAGGTCAGGATGCATTTTACGGGCTAACTTTCGGTAAGCCTTTTTTATATCTTCTGCTGAAGCATTTTTATCAATTCCTAATATCTTATAATAATCTATAAATTCCATTGGTATTAGTTTTCCTTTTATGATGTAAAGGTACACATCATTTGTTGTAATTTTTGTTGGGTGACTCACCCTTTGGGGTTGAGTCACCCAACAAAAATCATGCTTTATCTTCGGCATAAATACGACCTTACAGTTAGTAATCTCAAAATTGTATTCCTTTAAAAAAGCTGTGTAATAAATATTCAATTATCTTCATTGCCTTAAAACAACAAAAAATATTTTTATGAAAGCAATAAAAACGATTGTTATTTTTTTATTAGTATTATCCAGCTTTTGCAATACCGTAAGCGCACAGCAAAAACAATTTAAAGCCTTACTGGTAACCACTACCAAAGGCTGGCACCACGAATCATTGCATTATGGCGTTTTAGCAATTCAGCAATTAGGTGTAAAAAATTATTTTGATGTGGTATTGCTGGAAAATCCCAACGGAATTACTGATAAATACCTGGAACAATTTCAGGTAGTAATATTTTTAAATACCACTGGTGATGTTTTTGACAGTGCTCAACAAAAAGTGATGGAACGTTTTATACAATCAGGCAAAGGCTTTGTGGGTATCCACAGCGCATCGGATACAGAGTACGATTGGGAGTGGTATAATAAACTGGTGGGCAGAATGTTTAAAATTCATCCTGTAATTCAAACAGCAACCTTAAATATTGTTGATGATAAATTTCCTGGCATGCAGGGGTTTGCCAATGATAAATTATGGACAGATGAATGGTATGAATTTGGTCCTGAAAAAATTACCGGTCTTAATTACATACTTGCTGTAGATGAAAATTCTTACGAGCCAAAAGTACAATGGGGCGAAAAGAAAGGCGCAGGTATGGGGAAATTACATCCCATTGCCTGGTACCATAATTTTGATGGCGGTCGTTCTTTTTATACAGCACTTGGTCATTTACCTGCGGTGTACAGCAACGATGCATTTTTAGATCATTTGTATGCAGGAAATTTTTGGGCTGCCACTGGTAAAAAATAATTTTTTGCAGCAAAAGAAATTTACCCAATTTATAGTATAACAATCAGCTCAAAAAAAATTAACTCCCATAAGTTTTTTTTGAGTTTTTTTTATTGCCGGCGTTTGCAGCTTTTTTCTCTGTAACTGTTTTTGGTGTAATGCTTTTTTTGCTGGAAGGATGGTGAGGAAAGCCGGGAAAATCCTGGTCAATATGCGGATCGGGGTTTTGCTGCACTTCTTCTTCTTTTTTAATAGGACTGGTTTTAGGAATCATTTAATATTTTTTTAAAATAAAAAACTTTGCTATTACAAAAAAGCTTAGGGCTTTATCATTACAGCAAAGTTTACCGTATTTATAGATTGATGTGTAAGAAAAACTTCTCTTTTAAAATAATAACAGCTACTGTTGAGCTATAATTATTATTAAGAAAGTAATAAAATACAGCTCGTTTAATTGTCAGTTTTTACTTTTACTTCGCCGGTTTGTGTATTTACTTTTTTCACATGCTTACGGCCATAAGGATGTTTATGTTTTACTTTATATCCTTTATACTTCTTATTTTTAGTAAAGGGATTTTTTACTTTTTGAGCTACTGTAGTTGTTTTTTTAACCTCCACCTTTTCTTTTTCCTGTGCATTAGCCGTAAAGGCAAAACTCAATGCAACAATAAGCAGGGCAAGTATTTTTTTCATCTTATTTAATTTAGATTAATAATGAAAGTATTTTTCAAATATCAATCCAATTTTTATTTAAGCAGAATTGCAGGCCGGTTGAGGAAAATCTTACTCACTTTTGTCATATTTCCCCAAATGATACTCAATTTATTTTGCCTGTTATTGTTTTAACTGTTGAAAAAAGCAGTTTATCTTATAAATTAATTGTTTTAATTTCAAGAAAAAAATTACTATGGATCAAAAAATTATAAATCTTTACGACGATTACACACACCTGCCATTAACCAGGAGCGAATTTATACGCCGCCTAGTTTTAATAACCGGGAGTGTTACTGCTGCGATGTCGGTACTTCCTTTAATTGAAGTAAATGCAGCCAACATGAAAATTACAGGTGATGAAGATTTGTTTACCGAAAAAATAAGTTACCCAGGTGTGCCTGGCAATATGGAAGCCTATGTAGCAAGGCCCAAAGAAGATAAAAAATATCCGGCAGTAATTGTTATTCACGAAAACCGTGGATTGAATGCACATATAGAAGATGTGGCACGCCGTGCAGCGGCGGCTGGTTTTTTGGCAATAGCTCCCAATGCTTTATCCGCCATTGGTACAGTAGCTGCAAATGAAGATGAAGCCCGCCAAAAATTTCAGGAATTAAAAGCAGAGAATAATTTACAAAATTTTATAAATGCTTTTGATTATTTAGCCACCCGTAAAGATTATAATGGTAACGCCGGTTGCGTAGGTTTTTGCTGGGGTGGCGCCATGGCAAACAGTTTAGCAGTAAAATTACCTGCATTAAAAGCTGCTGTTGCTTTTTATGGTCGCCAGCCTGCTGCCGAAGAGGTGAAAAATATTAAAGCCGCTGTGCAATTACATTATGGTGGATTAGATGAAAGAGTTAATTCAGGCATTCCGGCATACGAAGAAGCCTTGAAGAAAAATAATATCACTTACGAGTTGTACACTTACGAAGGCGTTAACCATGCTTTTCATAATGATACGGCACCAACAAGGTATAACGAAGCTGCAGCAAAATTAGCCTGGCAAAGAAGTATGGACTTTTTAAAGAAGTATGTAAAATAAAAAACTGTTGCTTAAATTATTTTCTCTTTAACAAAAGATTTTTATTGAAGCATTTTTTTAAAAATATAACTGGAATTATTCTGCAGGTGCAGCTCTCTTTTTTTAGTTTATTAAACATTTCAAGATGCCTTTTTCTAACAGGAGATCATTTTTAAAATTATCCGGTCTTTCTATTCTGCCTGCTGTTTTGCCGGCACAAAACTTATTTGCCAGCACAAATATTAAGTCATTTGCTGACAATGAGCCAATAATAAAATTTTTTGGTGATGGCGAAATGTACGAACCTGCTGCTTACGTTGATATGCTGCAGCAAATAAATGCAAAGTCAATTATTGAAAAAGACCGCTACGGCGATGGTGGGGCAGTGGCAACTTTAGAAAAGCAAATGGAAGCAATAACAGGAAAAGAGAAAGCGGTATTTATGCCCAGCGGAACTATGGCGAACCAGTTGGCAATTGCAGTGCTGAGTGGAGAAAATACAAAAGTGTTTGTACAAGATACCAGCCATGTTTACAGGGATGAGGCAGATGCGGCACAGTCAGTTTTTCAAAAAAGATTAATGCCATTGGCAAAAAACGAAACTTGTTTTACTGCTGCTGCATTGCAACAGGCTGTTGAATCGCTTGGCGAACAGGAAGTATTTAAATCGGGTATTGGTGCCGTTAGTATTGAAAATCCGGTGCGGCGTACCGATGGAAGAATGATACCCATTGAGGAAATAAAAAAAATAAGTGACTACTGCCGTTCGGTTAATATTAAACTGCACCTGGATGGTGCAAGAATATTTATGGCTGCTGCATGGTCTGGCGTAAGTGTAAAAGAATATGCCGGTTATTTTGACACCATTTATATTTCGCTGTACAAATACCTTGGAGCTGCAGCCGGTGCAATACTTTGCGGCGATAAAAAAGTAATTGATAAAATGCCGCACCTTATAAAAATACATGGTGGCAGCATGTATGGCAACTGGACCAATGCTGCAATGGCTTTGCACAGGCTTAATGGTTTGGAAACAAGATTGCAAAATGCGGTTAAGAAAAGTGCAGAATTATTTACTGCCATAAATAAATTACCGGGTATTACAATTACTGCATTGGATGCCGGTACCAATATTTATCAGCTGCAACTGGCAAAAGAAATTGATGGTAAAAAAATGCAAACAACTTTACGAAATTCATTTAATATACGAATGCCACTGCCCGACAGTAATAATAAAGTAATGCTTACTGTAAATGAAACATTACTTTACCGTGATGTTGGTTTTGTAGTGGATGCCTTTAAAAAAGCTACGGCTTAATTTTTTACAGCACAAAACAGTTTTGGAATTGTTGTTATCTTTAACCTGAAAAATTATTTACACGTATTTTAAAGAATTTTTAATTTTCAGAAATTTTAAATCTCAAAACACAAAATCATTTTATGAAATCTTTATTCCTTTCCATGATTTTTAGTTTTACAATGTTTGTAGCTTTTAGTCAAAGTAAATCTGACAGCACTTCAGTGCCGGACCCTGCTAAAAAAATACAAATAGTAGATGTAGCCTGTGGCGAATGTAAATTAGGATTGCCCGGCAAAAGCTGCGATTTGGCCGTACGTATAAATGGCAAATCTTATTTTGTAGATGGTACAAAAATAGATGATCATGGCGATGCACATGCAAAGGAAGGATTTTGTAATGCAGTAGGTAAAGCAGAAGTGCAGGGAAAAATAGTTGGTGACCGCTTTGTAGTAACTTATTTTAAATTGATAAAACCCAAAAAAGTGAAAGCATAAATTAATTGCACCGGTTATTTACTGGTTGAAGAATTACGGAAATAATTATCCAGTGATATTGGGCCGCCGCCTTCTATAAAAAAGAAGATGAGCAGTATTAAAATAATAATTGAAAATAGCAGATCAGATTCTCCTGCAAAAAATCCTTTTTTAGCATTAATAAAAAATACAGCCCCGGTAAGAATGGGTATTTGTACCAGAGACCAGAAACGTGTAAAAAGCCCCGCCAAAATCATGCTGCCACCAAGCAAATGCAACTAGGGAATAAAAGAATTTAACCACGAAGCATTTTGGATAAAAGAAGTTTGTGCAATAAAACCCGAAAGCAAAACATTATTTTGTATAAACCCAATGCCTTTTATAAAAAGGCATAAGCCCAGCACCACTCTTAAAACCACCAGCCATTTAGGATGGTGCCTGCTGCTCCAGTTGTTCATTTGATGCATCAAACCCATACAACAATTTTTTTTGAGGTAGATAACAACAAACTAAAGGTACAGCTAATTTATTTTTTTGTCAAGGGCTTTTTTATGTTTGCTATTAATAAACAGGCATTTAGATAAGGCTGCAGAAAAACTTGATAAATTTATACATTGATTATTACTCTATTTTTTCTTGACAGAAAAACTGAAAATTTTGCGATGCAAAAAATGTGCGAAAAAATATTTGCAAATAAACTTGCATTTGTATATTTTATATTTTACTTTTAACTTAAGTGATTGTTGTAATAGATGGTTTCAAAAAGTACAAAGATTATAGCATTATGATAATTCAGTTTTCCTCCACAAATAACTGAAACAGTTTAACAGCAGGGATGTAAATGCCATTATTAGCTGCATTATTTTTAAACACCTCACTTTTATTTTTATTGCAGTTAATTAAATTGCACCGGGTTTTAACCATGGTTAATTGCTATAGTAAGAATTTATACCAGCAAACAATTTGTAATAAAACTCCAAAGTAAAATCTAACTTTTGTGCAGGCAATCTTTTGGCCGGTGCACACTATTTTTTGTTGCCGTTTCAGTACTACAAGCATTCGTTTGTAACAATTTTTTTATCATTAAATTTTATTTTATGAAATCAAAAAGCATTTCTGAAAGAAACGGCAATGGGCATTCCCATGTTGAAACGTTAACTGAAAATCCATCTTACGGACAAACCAATCCTTCTTTTGCTCAAAATTTTATGAAGGAAACGTCAGCCTATCCTGAACTTTCCGAAACGGAGGTGGAAGATGTAGAAGGTGTAAGCATCCTAAGGCCTGGCGAAGGAGACAAAGAAGTGTTCAGTAAATTAGAAACAGAATCTGCAGAAAACGAAACCAGTTTTGAAGAAACAGGTTTTGATATGCCCGGTGCAGAAACTGATTTAATGGATGCTTTTTATGCCAGCTACCCCGAGTTGATTACTAAAATGCAAACAGAGGCAAAAGAAGTAATTATTGGTGCAGACAACAGGGTGAGAATTTTTAACACCACTGTTTATCCATGGCGTGCCATTTGCTCATTAAGAATTACAGCTAAAGATAATTCGCAGTGGATTGGTACCGGATGGCTGGTAGCACCACGTACTGTAATTACTGCAGGGCATTGTGTTTTTATGCATGATCATGGAGGCTGGGCAAAAAGTATTGAAGTAATACCCGGCTTAAATGATGCCACTAAACCTTTTGGCTCCGGTGTTAGTGCTAATTTAAGAAGTGTAACAGGGTGGACTACCAGTAAAAATCGTGATTTTGATTATGGCGCAATTATTTTGCCAGCCAGTTACCGCCCCGGCGACAGAACAGGCTATTTTGGTTTTGGTGTAAAAACTGATGCTTATTTAATGTCTTCTGTACTTAATCTTTCCGGCTATCCCGGCGATAAACGTACTTTTAGAAATGGCGATCAGCAATGGTTTATGGCACTTAAACCAAAATCGGTAAGCAGCAGGGTAATTAGGTATGATATTGATACCATGGGCGGGCAAAGCGGTGCACCCGTTTGGGTAAAAGTGGGGGATGTACGCACTTGTGTAGGCATACATACTAACGGGCACCTTTCCGGTAATTCTGCTACTCGGATTGTGACACCTGTATTTAATAATATTCAGTTATGGAAAAATCAGGGCTTGTAGCAACCAAATCGGGGAGAGTAAAATTACCGGCACTAATTTTACTCTCCTTAATTTCAGCAATTTTTATTATTGTATTTTTTCAGACTAATAAAAAAAGTAAGATGCAAACTACGGGCTCAGTAAAAGGTATTTTAAAAAATAAACAGGGTATGCCGGTTGCCGATGCTGCAGTAATGATTAAAGAAGGCAGCCACGAATTTAATGATATGGCCTCTGTATCTAACGGGCAGGGAGAATTTTTTGTGTCGGGCATTGTAATACCCGGCAGGTATGTATTGCAGATAGAACATAGCAGCGGCACCACTGTTAAAGAAATAAATGTACAGTCTAACGATACCCTTATTGTAATTAATTTATAATGCAGTACTCACTGCCTGTAATGACGAAAAAATACCTGGTTGCATATTTCTCTATAATTATAACTTTTTATCGTTTTCTCCTTTCATAAAAGTCACTCAGTATATTATACAGAAATATAAAATAAATGAGAATTGCTTATTTATTTTATATACCTTAGGTTTTAGCTTGCACTCTGCATATACAGGAATATTAATCAGCACCAATTCTGAAAACAGTTTTTAACCCCGCCTGTGTTATACTAAATATTTATTAAACCTTAAACCAATCAACAAATGAAATCAATTTTTGCAATAGCATTGCTTGCAGTTATTATCAGCTGCAACAATTCCGCCACTACAGAAAAAAAAGAAGCCATGAGTATGACAGGAGTGTATACCATGCTTTCGCAAACGGTAAACGATGGTAAAAAAGATACCGTTTATGCTAACCTTAAACAATTAAAA
The DNA here is from genome assembly GCF_031391665.1 of Ferruginibacter sp. Taxonomy (GTDB): domain Bacteria; phylum Bacteroidota; class Bacteroidia; order Chitinophagales; family Chitinophagaceae; genus Ferruginibacter. The sequence goes on along the minus strand of NZ_JANMUN010000023.1, from coordinate 87,125 downwards.
ATTTACACACCCGATTACATGATGTATGCCAATGTAAACCCTGACGATTCGGTATCCGGTTTTGGTATTGGCACTTACAGTTCCGATTCGGGTATGATAAAAGAAAACGTTATTTACAATGCATCAGATACATCAGCCAGCGACAACCCCGGTAGTTTTACTTTGATGATTGAAAAGACTGATAAAGGCTATAAACAAATAATACCTGAAATGACAACAAGTAATAACACAAAAATAAAACTCACCGAAGAATATGAAACTGCAGGTACAACAACTGCAACAGCTTTGGATGGTGCATGGAAGGCAACCAAAGTTTATACTATTAAAGGAAAAGATACAATAACAAATAACACAATACAGTATAAAACCTATTATGGCGGCCATTTTATTTTTGGGCATACATATAAAGATTCTGTCAATAAAATACACACCGGTATGGGCTACGGCACTTTTACAATGGGCAGTGCCAATAAAATAACCGAAAATGTTGTGGCATCTACTTATGGTTCTATAAGAGGAAAAAGTTTTGATATTGCTATTGAAATGACGGGTATAGATGAGTTTAAACAAACTATAAGTGAAACCGCTGGCGAAATTGGAGTGGAATTTTACCAACGGTTAAAAAAGTAAAATTTTCACTGGGTGAGTCACCCAAAAAGGGTGAGTCACCCAGTGAAAATACTGTAACTTTATCCTCATGAACTGGGACATTTATTTCAAGATCATCAAAGCCATTGGCATCCGGTATTTTTTACTGGCACTGTTTGCAACAATACTATTTTATTTCATCTTTAAAAATAAATGGCGGTTTAAAAAAATACAACCTTCTTTTCCCCAAACAAAAGATTATGCAAGGGAAATTGGGTACTCCATCATCACTATTTTAATTTTTGCATTTATTGGTTATGTTACCAATTTTTACGAGCCCGTGGCTAAACACACTTTTCGTTACAGCGATATAAATACTTACGGATGGGTCTGGTACATCGCCGCTTTCCCTGTTATGGCCATAATGCACGACGCTTATTTTTACTGGACACACCGCCTCATGCATCACCCTAAATTATTTAAGTATTTACATTTGGTGCATCACAAAAGCACCAATCCCACACCATGGGCTGCGTATGCCTTTCATCCTTTCGAAGCCGTGGTAGAAGCCGGTATTTTAATAGTGTTTGTTTTTACTTTGCCATTGCACCTCACCCATACTTTCATTTTCTTTTTCTTTATGATCGTGTATAACGTTTACGGCCACCTCGGTTACGAACTGTACCCCAAAGGCTTTAGTAAAAGTGTGGTGGGCAAATGGATAAACACATCAGTAAACCACAACCAGCACCACCAGTATTTTAAAGGCAACTACGGGTTATATTTTCTTTGGTGGGACAGATGGATGGGCACCATCCGTAACGATTATGATACTCGTTTTGAAGAAGTGAAGGGTAGGAGCAAACAGGAAAATGTTGCTTCGCTAACAATTTGATTTTTTTTGTTACCAGCATTTTGTTCTTTGGTCAACATCGTTGTGTCCCTCACTTGTGCGGCATACCTCTATTGAGCTTTTATGAAGTTGCTTAAAAATTTTTTGCACTTATGTCACCCCTTCGGGGTTTAGCTAGACTTATTTATTTGTGTGCTATATTAATATCAGCCTTTCAGGCTTTTAATACCGAAAGAAAATTAGTAAAGTAGTTTTAAGAAAATCAAAATCTTACAACCCTCTTCCTCCCGTTATAAAGCTATAAACCTTTGGCAAAAATTTTCTAAGAAGCGCTCCCAAAACTACAGCAAGTACAATAAGGCAAAAAGGTAACACTACATAAGTAAGCAACCGGTAAGCATACCAATTATCTATTTGTAAAAAAATTGCTTTGGTGGCATATACAACCAATGGTGCATGCAACACATAAATCATAAACGAAAAAGCACAAAGCCATACAAACCATTTTTTACTCATGCAATAGCTTACTAAGCTATTACAACCGTACCAGGCAAAAATTAATCCGCTTAGCACTACCAGCTTGTGCATTATAAGCAACACTATTTCTATGCCATTAAAATTTGCAGTAAAAGCCAGTAAAGTTTTTATTGCAGATAAGCCAATAAAAACAATCATGCAGTATTTTGGTTGTACCCATTTGCCCGGTTCATCAATATTAAAATTTGTTTTCTGCATCCAGATGCCCAAAGAAAAAAACAATAAGCCTTCGCCTTCAATTAAAATTAATCCACCGGTGGCAAGCCAAAATAAAATTGCAGCAGAAAAGAAAATCTTTTTAAATAACAGATGTGTAACACACCAACGCAACAATGGATACATTAAATTATAGATCAACAAAACTCTTATAAACCAAAGCTGGTAGCTTGCAGGAAAAAATATCCACCGTGCAATTACCTCGTACCAATAATACTGGTGCAATAACAACCTGGTGTCGTCAATCTGCATCATGTGTGTTGCGGCTACTACATTACGGCTGTACGGAAAAAATTCCAGTACATACGTTAGCAGTAAACCAACAGCACTCCATATTAAATAAGGGTACAATAATGTTTTTACCCTTTTGCCCGCTCTTTGCTTGTATGGTTTATCATCACCCGTGGCAAATAAATACCCCGAAATAATAAACAGCATGGGAATGCGGAAACGAAAAATTCCGTTTGATAAAAAATACTCTGTAAAGCTGGTGAAGGTTAAGCGTTCGCCGGGCATCGTCCATGGTTGCAGGTAACCCTGGTTTAAATTATAGCCATGCACATAAACCAATAACGCCATTGATATAAAAGACCAGAAGCGAAATTTTTGAGAGTTAAAAGCAGACAGCATATGGTTTACCATTTACACCTCAATAATAAACACAAATATGCATTTGTACGTATAAAAAAATATCAGCAGTAAATAATAAAGATTAGTGGTAAATTAATAATGATAACTAAAAAGGATAAATTACCGCAGCAGCACACTAGTTCCCTTCTTGTTATAAATTTTTCCATCAACGCCAACACCTTCAAACATCCATACAATTGTTTGCATTTCCTGCTTGGCATTTTTAAAAGTGCCATCCCAGCCCTCTTTAGTGGTTTGTGTTTGATAAAACATTTGCCCCCAGCGGTTGAAAATTCTAAAGTATCGCATTTGTTTTATACCGAACATTACCGGCCGCAGCACATCATTTTTTCCATCGCCGTTAGGCGAAAAAGCGTTGGGCACATACACTTCAATGCTCTTAACTAATTTAACCATCTGGCTGTCGGTAGTAACACAACCACTTTTGGTAGTAATATCAATGGCATACATTTGTTCTGTATTGCCTTTAAATACAGGGTTAAAACTTGTGGCATTATCTAAATTAATGGCAGGGCTCCATAAAACAGTTTCGCCAATTTGCCGGGCATGTAAATCGAGTGGTAAATTAATTACTGCATAATCTAAAGGATAAGTAATACCTGGCCTTGGCTTTTCAATAACCAAAACATGTTTGGTGTTGTGTACAGGCGATGGGCATTGTACAGTACTAACGGATAAATTAACATTATAATTTCCGGCGGATGTATAAACCTGTGGCGGCGGGTTACGCAGTGATGAGGTTTGGCCGTTACTAAAAGTCCATAAATAAGTTATGGGAGAACCCAATGTATCAAATGTGGTATTGGTAATTTTAGCAGGCAGGTTTATACAGGTTGGTTCGGCACTAAATGCGGCAACTGCATTTTGATAAACACTAACAGTAAACATTGTACTGTCGGCACAAATGGTATTGCTGCTTACAATTAATTTTACAGTAAATACACCAGCTTTTTTATAAGTGTACGTAATATCTCTTGTGGTGGCTTCTGCACCATCACCAAATATCCATCTGTACTCCATTGCACCCACTGCGTTGGTGCTGCTATTTGCAAAAACAAACTGGTTACCAAAAAGGCACTGGTTGGGTTTATTAACTGCAAATGATGAAACAGGTACCGATGTAATAGTTATTTGCTGTGCAACCGTTTTTAAAGAGCAGCCAAAGCCACCAAATAAAACAGCATAATAAGAACCCGTTTGTGTAACTCTGTAAACAGTGTCGTGGGCACCGGGTATAGCACTATTATTTCTAAACCATTGCACACTATCCGCAACCGATACCACCAGCACCGCACTATCGCCACTGCCAATGCAATAATTTGCTTTGCCTAATAATTGTATTTTGTCACTTACCAATGCGGCTTTTACAAGCACCGTATCTGTTTTAAGACAACCACCGCCATTGCTTCTTGCAGTAACAACATATTTTGTTGTTACATTGGGTGTAGCAATGGGGCTTGCGATATCGGGATTTGATAAACCTGCCGTTGGTGACCATTGATAACGTACTCCTAATTTTGCCTGCGACCCAATTTGTACAGGCGCATGGTTACAGGAAACTGTATCTCTGCCTGCATCGGCTACTACCACTAAATTATCTATCACTTCTGTATATAATGTATCAAGGCAGCCATAACCGTTATAAGGCACCAATACTACTGCCACGGTTGTGCTTGTTGGTGGAGGTGGTGTAAATGTAAGTGATTGTTGATTGCCCAATACCTGTGAAAAATTGCTGTTGTACCAGGTATAACTTTGGTAACCATAAGGAGCAATTACATTAACTGATGAATCATCAGGACAAAAAGAAGCGCCTTCAAACCTGCCACTGCACTCGGAGTTTACATCAATATAAGCATAACCAAAATGCCTGCGGAAAGTGCAATCGGCGGTTTTAAAAAACAAGCGGATTGTTTTGCCTGCATTACCATCTAAATTAATAGAAACTGCCGACCAGTTTTTATAATACACCGGTGTATTACCTCCCGGATTATCTGATAATTGAAACCCGGGTAAAGGTGTTCCAAAGGGAAAAAAAGCAAAAGAAGAGCAGGTAATTACTTTGCTGTCAGTTACGTTAGTAATTTCTATTTCCATCCTGGGTTGCTCATTTTGCTGGTGGTTGGGATCCTGAAAAACCACCGCATAATGATATATTAAATTGTACTCATTTTCACCTGCAGGAATGGTAAACTCATAAGAAATACCTTCAGCCTCGGCACCGCCGCTTGTATTACCTAATTGAATAGAGTTGCCGCTACCGTTAGGGCAATTTACAGGAAACCCGCCAAAAGGGTCTACACCCCCGCCGGGAAAAGAAGGTATTATAGTATGCCTTCCATTTATTGCTCCGGAAGGATTTAGTGAAATTACATTTTGGCCGCCAACTGCTGCAACACCACCGGTGTAACAGACCCACCCGGTAAAAGAACCAGCTTCAAAATCTATGTTAAAAGGACAGCTTTGTGCAAATGAAGAAAGAGTGGAGTATATTAAAATGCCGGCAAAGAAAATTTGCTTTGCAAAACCATACCACAGTTTACTGTAAAAGGTTTTAAAATTCAGCACATAAATAATTTGTATTCTTAAAAGTAGGTAAAAAGCCGCAATAAACCTATATACGTATAACAAAACAATTAGGATGCCTGAACAAGAAAATTTTTATTATCCATCATGAAACAGTTGCCCAAAATTGGAATTGAGACAGTTACCAATTCAGTAGTTGAAAAATTTACTCAAAACAATAATCCGGCAGGATAATTAATCAATTGTAAGCGTTTAAACTTCAGGAATTAACTGAAATATGCAATGTTGTAAACACAATACTCACTTAACAATTTTTACTGATAAGTTTTAAATATTGGTTATGGGAATTAGAATTGATAACATTTACAATTCTCCATTCACCTTATTGAAAAGGGACATTTACCATTCGGTTATTTCCAAAACTAATGGTGGAATCTTTATATTTTTTTGGCAGGCGTTTATTAAACCTGAAATAGATACTGTATTTACCGCCATCATTTCGGTAATAAATAATACTGTCTTTACTAAAACGTTCATCGGGCTTTCTCCCCAGTTTTTTCTTTTCAAGTTTGCGTTCCTTATCCATATTTCTAAAAGCAATTTTATAATTGACTAATTTTATAAAACTTGCTTTACGGCTCAGTGCTTCATCTACTAAATATACGTTTGCATCGCCGTTAATCCGTTCTATCACTTCATATACGTGTAAAACACTATCGTCTTCTATTGTATATTTCCAGGTATCACTGTGTTTGGTATTTGCAAAAACAATTTCGTTGTCGTTACCTGTTTTTTTTCCAAAGCGAAAAGTGCTGAAATCGTAAGCATTTAAATATTGCCTCGGCAGATATTTCCTTTTTTTTGCATAGTAGCTCAAATATTTATCGGGTATGGTGGCAATATATACTGCCCTGCCACTTTGTTGTGAGAATAATAAATATTCTATTTCAATTAATTTATCTGAAGTACTAAAAATTTCATTATTATTTTTAACCGATTTATCACCGGGGTTGGTGGTATCTAAAAAAACTTCCCTTATGTACAAATGATAGCTGCTGTCTAATTTCCATTGCTGCATATCCGCAGGTACACCTTTGCGAAATACAGAAGTAATGCTGTATTTTCTTGCACAGGAAAAAAATAACAGTAAGGCAAATAATATGACAATTATTTTTTTCATTTTAAACCAATAATTGTTTGCGATTGATAATAAGTACCGCTAAAAGCACCATGTTCTTTATAGGGTACAATATGGTACGAATTAAATATTGACCAGTGTATTAAATGCTGTACATCCCATTTTGTTTTGTTGTACAGCTTATAATTTACACCATACCCTTTTACCGGGTTGGCAACATTTAGTGTGAACATACTTTTATTATAAAAACGCTGCTCCTCTTTTTTATAATTTACATAAGCAAAATCAAACTGATTGCTGGCCTCAAAAGAGTTTTGTGTGTAGCCGGTAAATTTATGATAACTTAATTCTACCAAATTAACGGCGGTATAAGGTTTGCCATGATAACTGAATAATACACTGCCGGTGTAATACCTGTCTCTTCTGTCGCCGAGATAAATATTAGAGAACGGTACCCCTCCATCATTTGAATAAGAAATTTGAAAACGGGAAAAATGAAAATTTACAAAACCGGTACGCTGAAATTTTTTATCTCCATCGGTATTAAAAATAAAATTAGTACCGATAGAAAAAGAATAGGCAAAAGGGTTTTTTAATGCAGGCAAACCAAAGTCGGCAAAATAATAGAGCGGTACATTACGGTTTATAAAAAGATGCAACCGGTTTTGCTGCAAAAAATCTTTTACGCCGGCAGTAAGGGTGAGTGCGGTAACAAAATCTAAGTTTACACCTTTTAGCCCTGGTTTTATTTTGCCGGGTTTACTGCTGCCCAGACCATTGTTGTACAGTTGCAGCTCTCCATTAATTGTGGGGTAAATATTATTATCAATAAATGATGAACCAATACCTCCGGCAAGTGCCAGCCTTACATGTGGTGCCTGTGTATTTTTTACTGTGCTAACCTCAAGTTGCGCCTTTACCGAAAATCCATACTGCAAGCCATTGCTGTTGTTTTTTACTTGCAGTTTTCCCTGTGCATAGTTTACAGTTATTGTAAAACAAAAAATAAAAGTATGCAGCAGTTTACCCGGCATATAAAATATTATCCCGTAATATTAATAAATTGAAGGCGGTTTTGCAATACTGCAAATGGGGAATTTATTTACTTGAAAATGAGATGTTGTAAAACTTTGCCCGCTTTTATCTTACCGGTGGGTCAACTTCAAAATCGGGCAAATTAATGGTGCCCTTGAAATTTGTTTTAATAGTAAATGAATAATAACCTCCATAATATGTGCATATTTTTATCAGGTAAATTCCCTGTGTTACATTGGTAAAATAATAATATCCTCCTTTATCAGAAATGGTTACCTTATAATTTTTAGCTGAGCACAACATCTTTTCATCGCATGAAGCAGTATATGCACTAGCATTTTTTACCACAGATGTATTGGCGGCAGTTTTTGGTATAAGATAAATTCTAAGGTCGGCGCCTGTTTTACTTTTTTTACTCCCCAGATCGTAATACAATTTACCCCTTATAATGCCGGTTGCACTTTTTTGTGCTGCTGCTGCCAAAAAAAAGAATAAGACTGCAATTGATAAAATAATCTTTTTCATATTCATTGATTTGGCGTTGAAAATGAATCAACTACTAAAATATTTTTGCTGTTTTCCTCATCGGGTGCTATTACTTTTACAAGTCTAACTGCCGAATCGTACGTTAAAATTTTTCCTGCATAATCGTAATTCCAATAACCGTTCTTTTGCCCTTTTTTTACATCTGGAGAAAGCAGGTATTTAATATCAATATCAGAAGTGCGGAGGTCGGCAGCATCTCTTGAACTGAAAGCCGTAAAACTTATGGAAGGAAAATTATAATACTCGCTGTTTACTTCTACCGGAATATGAAATTCAAAAATGCCGTTATCAATATCTGCAGGTGGCGTTATAGAAACATCGGGTTTATTTTTTCTTTTACTCAGAGGAAACCCATTTTCATCGTACACCATTGCTTTAACAGTCCACACTTCATACCGGTCGGGCTTTTCAAAAATCATTTGTTTTACTAAAAGAAAGCATCCAATAAATAAAAGGAAATAGCCTGCAAAAGCACCGGCCATATCTACTTTTAAACCTTTAAAAGGGCCGCTTACTGCAATTAAATTACCGGGCAAATTTTTATACAAAATAAAAGCAGGCAGTATGGGCAGCAATATCCATAATGAAAAAATGAGAATTTTATAATATTGATGATCCATAACCGGTTGATTTAAAATAAATCTTATGGCTCAAATAAAGGGAAGCAATCAAACGTACAACAACAAAAAATAAATTCAAATACCCTAAAGTGGTAATTTTTTATTGCTGCATGTGTGGATTTGCAATGCTGCAATTTTATGGCGGAGGATTTGAAGCATCTCAAATGAAAATTTCCCTCTGTCCGGGTTCATGTCTTAACGAACCATTTTTCTGTTACAAATAATTTCGCATTTGCAATTCAGCAACAGTGGTAAAAATTGTGAATTCATAAAAATCGAAGATGGTTCGTGAATACACGAGCCTCGGCTGTGGCTGCAGGATGACGTCCTGAGCTTAAACTTTAAAGGACACAATCAACGGACTATGGTCACTGTGTTTTGCCCAATCTTCATGTGTTCCAATTTCTACAGCGTCTATTTTTTTTAAAAGATTGGCGGAGGCAAAACAATAATCAAGATGGTATGGTTTGTTAAGATGCCGGTACAAAAAAAATGTTGGGTGTGCTTCGGCGCCTTGTGCAATATTAAGATGCGAATGATAAGTGCTGAAAATATTCAACGCCGATAATTGCTCTACTACCATGGAGTGATTGGTTTTACGTTTTAGTTTATCCCAAAAAACATTGCTGTTAAAGTCGCCTGCAAGAATTACATTTTTTGATTTGAGTAAACGTTGGTAATGGTTGACGGCTTTCCAAACCTGGCCTATGTAATTATAATCTTTATCCAAAGGGTTGTAAGCCCAAATAGCAAAGAGCGTAAAACTAAATGCCCCGTTTGTTACTGCTACCGGTAAAATAAATTTTATATCGGGGTTATGAACTTTTAATAATTTAAGTTTATAATTACTGTAAGAGAAAATACCAATGCCTTTGTTTTGATTGGTGCCGTACCATAAAATGCTTTTGGGAGCCGGGGTATCTTTATTAAATTTTAATTTATCGGGATGCTCACATTCCGGAACAATCAAAATATCTGGCTGATGCTTTAAAATAAAACCGGCTTTTTTTCTGTAAGCCATATTGCAGTTCCAGGTGATAATTTTCAATTATAGTTTTTTTATTTTTCTTACTGAAGTATTTTCTTCAACAAAACATAATTAAAGTTCCCCAATGGTATGCCGCACAAGGGAGTGACACAACGATGATGACCAAAGCCTTAATGCCCGTAACCCAAAAAAATCCACCAAAATCAACTACCTTCGCCCCCTAAAAAAATGCGGTGAGGTATATGCTGGCCGCTAACAGCTCAAAGCTTATAGATACATGAAGAACATCAGAAATTTTTGCATTATTGCCCATATTGACCACGGAAAAAGTACCCTTGCCGACCGTTTGTTAGAATTTACACACACCATTGGCGAACGTGATATGCAGGCCCAGGTGCTGGATGATATGGACCTGGAAAGGGAAAAAGGTATTACTATTAAAAGCCACGCCATTCAAATTAATTATAACTGGAAGGGAGTGGAGTATGTGTTTAATTTAATTGATACTCCGGGCCATGTGGATTTTAGTTACGAAGTAAGCCGTGCCCTTGCCGCATGCGAAGGCGCACTGCTTTTGGTAGATGCCAGCCAGGGCATTCAGGCCCAGACTATCAGCAACTTGTACCTTGCAATTGAAAATAATTTAGAGATAATACCCGTGATCAATAAAATTGATATGGACGGGGCGATGATACCGGAAGTTACCGATCAGATTGTTGAATTAATTGGATGCAAACCCGAAGAAATTTTATTAGCCAGCGGTAAAAGCGGTATAGGTATTGAAGAAATTTTAACCGCTATTATTGAACGTATTCCTGCACCCAAAGGCGATATTACTGCACCGCTGCAGGCCTTAATTTTCGACAGTGTGTACAATTCTTTCAGAGGAATAATTGTTTACTACAGAATTTTTAATGGCACATTAAAGAAGAACGATAAAATTAAATTTAGCAATACCGGTTTAGAATATGGTGCCGATGAAGTAGGTATTTTAAAATTGGGCATGGAGCCAAAAAGCGAAGTAAGAGCAGGAGATGTTGGCTATATTATTACAGGTATAAAAGTGGCTAAAGAAGTAAAAGTGGGTGATACTATTACCACCACTGTAAATGGTGCTACTGAATCTATAAAAGGTTTTCAGGATGTGAAGCCAATGGTTTTTGCCGGAATTTTTCCAGTAGAAACGGATGCTTTTGAAGAGCTACGTGATTGCATGGATAAATTGCAACTGAACGATGCATCTTTAACTTTTGAATTAGAAACTTCGCAGGCATTAGGCTTTGGTTTCCGCTGCGGATTTTTAGGCATGCTGCACATGGAAATTATCCAGGAACGTTTGGAAAGGGAGTTTAACCAAACTGTAATTACCACTGTACCCAACGTAAGTTTTATTGCTACCACCAATAAAGGCGAAGTGATAACGGTTAATAACCCTACCGAAATGCCCGACCCTACACGTATCGATCATATTGACGAGCCGTTTATTAAAGCACAAATAATTACCAAGCCCGAATACATTGGCAACATTATGACGTTGTGCATTACCAAACGTGGCATATTAACGCACCAGAGTTATTTAACGCAATCACGGGTGGAGCTTAGTTTTGAAATGCCACTTACCGAAATTGTTTTTGATTTTTACGATAAACTAAAAAGTATAACAAGAGGCTACGCTTCTTTCGATTATCACCCCATAGAATACAGGCCGAGTGATATTGTAAAGATGGATATTTTACTGAACAACGAAAAAGTAGATGCCTTAAGTGCATTGATACACCGTGGCCGGGCACACGAATTTGGCCGCAAGCTCTGCGAAAAATTGAAAGAGTTATTACCCCGTCAGCAATTTCAAATTGCTATACAGGCTGCCATTGGCGCCAAAGTAGTTGCAAGGGAAAACATTAGCGCCATGCGTAAAGATGTAACTGCAAAATGTTATGGTGGCGATATAAGCCGTAAGCGCAAACTGTTAGAAAAACAAAAAGAAGGTAAAAAAAGAATGAAGCAGATCGGTAATGTGGAAGTGCCGCAGGAAGCGTTTTTGGCGGTGCTGAAGCTGAATGATTAGGCTTATAAATTTGACCAGCCGATTATGGAGAAGTTAAATATTCAACACTCAATATTCAATGTTCAATTTTCAATGAAATACAAGCGCATTTAATTTGTTACTGCGTTTATTTATGGGACTGAAAGTTTTAATCCTATGCATTTTCATTGAGTATTGATTGTTGAGCATTGAATATTGAATATTTTTTTGAGCCGGGCATTAGAACTTCTGCTCACCATCGTTGTGTCACTCACTTGTACCGCATACCTTTATTGAGCTTTGCCCAAACATTTTAATAAAAAAGCGAATTTTAAAGCTGCGCAAGCTTATCCCTTTCCTTTTTTCTTTTTGGGAACTGCTTTTGGTTTTGGGGCTGGTTTAATTTTTTCTTCCGCAGGTTTTACCTCTTCACCTTCGGCATCTTTTAATTTGGTTTCATCCAAATTTCCGTTGGGGTCACGGATGGGTGTGGGTACAGGCGCCTGGCCCAGTGGAGTTACCTGGTTAAATATTTTTTCTACATGTATCCATTTACCATTTTTCCATTTAAAGCCTTCGTAATCGCCATCACCCACTAATGTCCATTTTTTATTAGGCTCATTACTTTCCGAAACTAAATGCTCTACCACAATCATATCCATTTCTGCATCGTAATTTAATTTAGGGCCGTAAGTTTTTTTATATTCCATTATGTAACGGCCAATGGAAGTTTTAAAAACAGAATCTTCTTCAAAACTAAAATAACGGCCGCCAAACGTTGGGCCGCCATTATTAAAATGTAAGACCTCAATTATTTTTTTGTTGCTGCGGATATTATTTTCATCGTAACCTATAAGTGTATAATAATTTTGATTGGCACTTTTCTTTTGAATGATATTATAATACACTGCACCAATCCAGCCAAAGTTATTGCCAACAGTATCCACCAAATTTATGGTGACATCACTTTTATCAATAAGGGGATAAAGTTTTAAAGAACCATCATAAGTACGCATTTGTATAGCACCATGCTGGCGTATAACATTATCGTTGATCATCATTTGCCAGGTGAATATTTTAAACGTACTGTCTGGCGCATATAATTTAGAAATGGTTTCCAGCGAATCGAAAGGGTAGTAGAAGGAGCCGGGGATTTTTAATGCCCTTACTAAAACCCGGGTAAACATACTGTCGGCATCAAAACGGTCTTTAGCGTTTATGCCCTGTATTAACTTAACGGAATATTTTTTTAAGGAGTCTTCTCTTTGCTTTAAAATTTTTGCATCAGCTTTTGTAAGCTGCTGTGCAAACGAAAAATTAAAAATTGTAATTAGTGCCAGTAAGGTTACCAGTTGCTTCATGCGTAAAATTAGTTAATCATTTAACAATTGAAGTGTAAAATTATTGTATGTAAATTAATTTTAACTAAAACTTAGGAAGGGTTACCACCGATGTGACAGATTTCACAGAAAAAAATTATAGATCTAAGGCAAAAGCAATTAAAGATGGATATACAGCATCGATGTGTTCATCACTGGTATCCACATTCGGTCTTGTGGTTGTAAGGAAAACAGTTTTAATATCCAGGTTGCGGCCAAACTGCATATCGCTTAAAGTATTACCCACCATTATGGCTTTGCTTAAATCAATATCGGCAAAATCTTTTACGGCCTGCAGGCCCATGCCGGGGTTTGGCTTACGGTTATCGCTTTCCAAATCCGGACAAAAATATACTGCATCAATTTTACCACCCACGGCTTCAACATCAGCAATCATATTTTTATGGATAATTTCAACATCTTCTATTTTGGTTACACCTTTACCAATACCCCGTTGATTAGTAACAATTATAACCCTGTTGAATTTTTGAGTGAAGATTTGAATGGCTACTTTAGCGCCATCGTAAAATTTAAATTCATCCCACGTGTGTATGTAGTCGAGGTATTTTTCGTGGTTGATAACACCATCACGGTCTAAAAATAAGGTCCAGGTTTTATCTATTTCGTTTAAATTAATTGCCACTAAGTATATTTTTATAAAATGAATTAAGGATAAATGATAATTGTATTTTAATCCAGCAGTGTAAACAATCCTTCAAAAAATACTTCGCCAATAAAATTGTTTGTGCCAGGGGATCCTTTAATTTTTTTATGAAATTGTATTAATTTATAATCATCAATAAACTTATTATAATCCTCAGGTATTCCAATGTCGATAAAATAATTGTCGCAGGGCAGGCCGCAGAAAGTTATGCGGCCGGTATTCTTTTCTAAAAAATCGTTTTCAAAAGAAAATACTTCCGGTAAATTTTCGCTTAAAAATGCAGTTACATTTAAAGCATAAATTCCTCCATTTATAAAACCCTTTTCACAAAATTGTTTTTCTTTAAATTGCTGTAAAGTAAAGTTGGTATCTATTTCAACTGCACCATAGCGGTTAAAATGTTTCATTTCTTTTAATGCAATGGTAACGTTTGCATCTTTCATTTTATGTACTCCCGTAAAGTCATTAATATTTATAGTAAATAGTGTATCGCCATTTACAACGAGTACATCTGTGCCTTTTACTTTGCTGCAGGCCAGTTTTACAGCGCCACCGGTACCCAATGGCTTACCTTCTACTACATATTCAACATCAATATTTGTAAAAGTTTTATTAATGTATTCAATTACAATTTCGCTTTTATAGCCCAGTGAAAAAATGAATCTTTCTACACCTTCTTTTTTTAAATAAGAAATTACAAAGTTAATAAAGGGAATACCATTTACCGGCGCCATACATTTGGGTACATCAGCAACAACGCTTTGTAACCTTGTACCCAAACCGCCTGCTAAAATAATTGCTTCTGTTACCATCAGAGTGTTTGTTAGTTCCCCTTTTAGGGGGCGGAGGGGGTAAAATATTTTTCTTCCACCATTTCGCAAATAATGTGACCCAGCAAAATATGGCTTTCCTGTATACGTGGTGTATCAAAGGAAGGCACGTTTAATAAATAATCTGACATGGATTTCATCACGCCACCACTCTCGCCGGTGAAGCCAATTGTGATTATACCTTTTTCTTTTGCTGTTTCAAATGCAGCAACAATATTTTTGCTGTTACCAGAAGTTGAGAGACCAACCAGTACATCGCCTTTGTTGCCAATGCCTTTTACCAGGCGGCTGTAAATAACATCGTAACTGTAATCGTTAGCCACCGCTGTTAGGTAAGAGGTATTACAATGCAATGCTTCTGCCGGTAATGCATCCCTGTCTTTATAAAACCTGCCGCTGAATTCGGCTGCTAAATGCTGTGCATCGGAAGCGCTGCCACCATTGCCGCAAAACAATACTTTGTTACCGTTTTTAAAAGCCGTAACCATTACATTAACGCAATCGTTTACTGTGTTTATTATTTCACCATTAAGTAGAAGCTGCTGTTTTACTTTAATAGATGCTTCAATTATATTTTTTATTTTATCAGTCATATTTTTTATAAAAAATGATTAGTAAATGGTCTGTAAAGTTCAGCAAAGGTATGTAGTAAAAGAGTGCGATGCTTCGTTCCTCAGCATAAACTCCACGATGATGAGCAGAATTACTAAAGTTGGCACAAAAAATATTCAATAATCAACTCTCAATAATCAATACTCAATGGAAATGCATAGTATAAAAACTTTTGGCTTCATTAGAGATATTGTAATGAATTAAATGCTGCTGCATTTTATTGAAATTTGAACATTAAATATTGATCATTGAGTATTTAATTCCTCCATAATAGTTTCCCTGCAAAAAAATCTTACACACTCCAGGTTGTTAATCCATAATCAACAAAAGAATATTTTTTTACTTCGCCGCCAAAAGTTTTTAATACTTCAATAACATTATGGCGGGTGTTGCCGGGGCAATAAAAAATCATGAAGCCGCCACCGCCTGCACCGCTTATTTTTCCGCCGGTTGCACCTGCTTTTTTTGCTGCGGCGTAAATAGTTTCCATCGCATCGTTGCTGATGTTACTGGCCATTAAAGTTTTTTGTTTAAAACCATAATCTAATATTTCTCCCATTTCATCCAGGCGACCTTTCAGCAATGCCTCCTTCATCATATTGGCCTGCGTTTTTAACTGGTGCATGGCTTCAATACTTTTTTTATTTTTTTTATTTACATTGTTTACCTGCTCTGTAATAATGGTGGCACCGTCTCTGGTGGTTTGGGTATAGTATAACACTAAATTATTTTCGAGCTCATGCAAATGCTGCGGTTTAATACGCAATGGATTTACAATTACTTTATCGTCTTTAGAAAATTCCATAAAATTTACGCCACCAAATGTTGCTGCATACTGGTCTTGTTTGCCACCTGCCAATTGCAGATCATCTCTTTCAATGGCATAAGCATATTGTGCAGTTTCGTATTCGGTTAAAAATATTTTAAGCATCTCTTTAAAAGCGCCTAATATGGCTACCACTAAAGTTGATGAAGTGCCAAGGCCCGAGCCAGCAGGCGCATCTACAAAAGTGGTTAACCTGAAACCGCCTGTTGGTAAATCATAATCTTTTTGAATGCGGTTATAAACACCTTTCAATAAATTTAATTTTCCATCAAGCTGCAATTCTTTTTCAAAGTCGAGGCTTTGTGCTTCGTTGCGGTCGATGGCCTGTAAAATAATTTTATTTTCTTTTAAAATTTCTATTGTTGCGTAAGCCGATAATGATATGGTGGCATTTAATATGGCGCCACCAAACAGATCGCTGTAAGGGCTAACATCGGTACCGCCACCGGCCAGGCCAATACGAAGTGGAGCTTTGCTTCTGAATATCATCGGGCTAATTATTTTATGTAAGTTACTTTACAATTTAGCAAGCTCAAGTATTGTGCCTGTTAATTTTGTCCAGCTTAATTTTTTCTTTTCCTCAATAAGATGAGGCAAAAAATAATTTTCGCCTTTATTAAAATATTCAATTATTTTTTCTGCAATTGATGCTGCGTTAGGTTCGGCAACTAAGCCCACTTTATTATCGGGTACCAATGAAGGCAGGCCGCCAACATTGGTAACGATCATAGGAATTTCAAAATGATAGGCGAGGGGAGTAACGCCGCTTTGTGTTGCATTGCGGTAAGGTTGTACCACCACATCGGCAGCACATAAATAATATTTTACTTCGCTGTCGGTAATAAAACTCGTGTGTAAAATCAGGTTGTCTTTAATGCCTAGTGCTTCAATTTGGTCATCGTAGGGTTTTCTGTCGCCGTAAAATTCACCGGCAATTAACAGTTTGCCCCCATCCACTAAAGGGGAGTTGTGCGAAGATTTCAATATTTTAATTGCATCCAATAAAATATCAAGCCCTTTATATTTTCTTATAAAGCCGAAGAACAGCATTATCTTTTCATCCATGCCAATACCTAATTTATTTCTTGCTTCTTCTTTAGATATTTTTTCACCAAAATTATCATACAATGGATGCGTAACTAATGCTGCAGGTTTTTTATTATCAAATATTTTTAAATCCTCCATCACCTTTTCGCTCATGGTAATAAAAGCATCTACAGGCTTTACAAAGTATTTGGTAAAAGGTTTATCTCCAAAACGTTTTTCGTGCGGAGCAATATTATCTGCAATACATATTACTTTACTGTGGTTATTTTTTTTGGCAATGCGTAAAATTGTTCCCAGGCATGGTCCCATTAAAGGCAACCAGTATCGTACAACAATGATATCGGCATTTTCTTTTTTAATTAGATTGCCCACTTTAATCCAGTTGAGTGGATTGACAGAGTTAATGCAAACTTTAATATTTAAATCGGTTGGAGCAGGTTCGGTAGAGTATTGCGATGTGCCGGGGAAAATAAATGATGGATATTGTAAAGAAAAAGTATAAATGATAGATTCATGTCCTTCCTGCATAAACTGCCTGGCAAGCCTTTCATTAAAAGTTGCCATACCGCCGCCACGTAACGGATGCGCCGGGCCAATAATGATGATCTTCATAACCCAACTTTTTCTTCAATTAAATAGCTGTTTCTTTCAGAAGAGTTTCTTGCGATGAGCTCACCAATAAATCCTGCTAAAAATAATTGTACACCAATGATCATAGCCAGTATTGCAAAGAAAAAGAGCGGCCTTTGCGTCATGCCGGTTTTATCTAAAAAAAATTTTGAAATGGTAAGGTAAACAAAAACCGTTAAGCCAAATAAGAATGCCAAGGTGCCCCACAGCCCAAAAAAATGCATGGGCCTTTTACCAAACTTGCCCACAAAAGTTATAGAAAATAAATCGAGAAAGCCATTTACAAAACGCTCCCATCCAAATTTGGTTACACCATATTTTCTGGCACGGTGCTCTACAACTTTTTCTCCAATTTTTCTAAAGCCTGCCCATTTTGCCAGTACGGGAATATAACGGTGCATTTCGCCATACACTTCAATACTTTTTACCACTTTCTTTTTATAAGCTTTTAATCCGCAATTAAAATCGTGTAATTTAATACCCGAACTTTGCCTTGCTGCTGCATTAAATAATTTTGAAGGAATATTTTTAGTCAGCGTATTATCGTAACGTTTTTTCTTCCATCCGCTTACAATATCAAAACCATCTTCAATAATCATTTTACGCAACTCCGGAATTTCATCAGGGCTATCCTGCATATCGGCATCCATTGTAATTATTACATCGCCTTGCGCTGCTTTAAAGCCTTCGTTAAGTGCAGCACTTTTTCCATAGTTACGCTGAAATTTTATCCCTTTTATATTTGCGTTTACGCTGCGGAGTTGCTCCACTACATTCCACGATTCATCCGTGCTGCCATCATCAACCAAAATAATTTCGTAACTGTAATTATTGGCATG
This sequence comes from Ferruginibacter sp., assembly GCF_031391665.1. Taxonomy (GTDB): domain Bacteria; phylum Bacteroidota; class Bacteroidia; order Chitinophagales; family Chitinophagaceae; genus Ferruginibacter. The sequence continues at coordinate 68,574 of NZ_JANMUN010000023.1, read as the reverse complement.
CATCACTTTTTCAATCCAGGCACAAAGCTCCGGTAAAGATTCGTCTTCGTTAAAAAGTGGTATTACAATTGATAAATCCATCCCCTATCCCCTAAAGGGCATTTATTATGTTATAAAATTCTTTTTGAACCCAGCAATATTTCTTAACTCATCTTCATTGGCGTCGCACTCTTGTACTGCTGTTCTTTATTCAACGCCTTCAATGCAAATCATCTTTTAAAAATCAACTTTTCTTTTGTGAAGTTATAAAAGCTGAAGCAATTAAAGTTACCAGGGCCCCAATTGCAAGGTATGAAAATACAGCTCCCATTACTAAACTTGGAAAAAACGCTTTTTTTGCAAACGCAATTTTATTTTCAATATCAAGTGGTGTAATGTCTTTTTGTTTTTTTAGTTCCTCCGTCATCAGGGTAACCATCTGTTCCTTTAATTCTGGATGAAGCAAAAGAAATACTACTGTAAACACCACCATGAGCAACGCTATTACAATAAAACATTTAAAACCTTCTGCAAAATATTGTTTAAATGTGGCGGTATTACCGGTTGCGGTTCTAAACGAAAATAAAGTCCATAAAATACCGGCAACATAAGTGGCATAGGTTATATATTGTAAGTTGTTCTCAAAATTTTTCTTGGCCAGGTAAATGCTCACTGAAATAATGATCATTATAATACCCGTTATTAATCCCTTATTTCTTGCCGAAATATTTTTCATATTCAATTCAATTCAATTTTTCCTTTATTAATAATGCCAATTACTTTTCCTTTTAATTTTTTGCCAATAAAAGGCGTGTTTTTCGATTTTGATTTTATCATCTTTTCCTCAAAAATATATTCTTCATCTGCATTAAATATTGTAAGACATGCAGCAGCGCCTTCTTTTATTTCAGGTATTTCTATTCCAAATATTTTACGTGGATTGATAGTCAGCATCTCAACTAATGCAGCAATTGACCATCCACTATTCACCATTGACCCCAACACACCAAACAAACTTTCTAATCCAATCATGCCTTCTTTAGCATATTCAAACTCACAAGTTTTACTATCCCAGTTTTGCGGAAAATGATGCGACGCTATGCAATCCACCGTTCCATCTGCAACAGCCTTTAATAAAGCCTGCCTGTCTGCTGCAGTTCTTAATGGCGGAGTAACTTTTAAATTGGTATCGTATTGCTGTATATCGGTATCGGTAAAAAATAAATGATAAGGCGTTACCGAGCAGCTAACATGCAGCCCTCCATCTTTTGCTCTTTTAATATACTCTACACTTTTTGCAGAAGATACACCGGTAAAATGCAATTTACTGTCCGCATATCTTGCCAGTTTAATATCTCTTGCCACTAATAATTCTTCGGCAATAGTTGGTTTGCCCGGCAAACCTAAACGGGTAGAAATTATTCCTTCATTCATCAATCCGTTTGTGCCAATACTTTTATCATCCGGAATTTGTATTACCGTACCATCAAAACTTTTTACATATTGCAATGCTTTTAGCATTATGCCCGAAGATTGTATTGAATTAACGCCATCCCCAAATCCTGCAGCACCGGATTGGTGCATGTCGTACATTTCAGCCAGATCTTTTCCCTCAGCATTTTTAGTAACTGCACCAATCGGATGAATATTTACAGCCAATGATTTTGATTTTTGAATAATATATTCCACCTGCGATTTACTGTGCACCACCGGGTTGGTATTGGGTATTACCATCACATCGGTAAAACCGCCTGCAGCCGCAGCTTTAGCACCAGTTTCTAAGGTTTCTTTATATTCAAAACCAGGGTCGGCAAAGTTGGAAAAAATATCCATCCATCCAATACTAATGCATATACCCGGCTGTTCAATTTGCTGGTCGGCTTTTTCGCTGATAGCATCGCCGATGGCAGTAATTATACCGTTGGTTATTAAAATATCTTTAGTTTGCCCGTTAAAAGGAGAGGAGGAAGAAATTATTTTAGCTTGCTTTATTAAAACCTTCATGCAGTAAAAAGTTGCGCTAAGATAAGATAAGTTGAACTTTTTAAAGTTGAAATTTTCAATTACTTTTGCCCTCCGGTAAAATCAGCAATACCATTACTGTTTCGGGATGTAGCGCAGCCCGGTAGCGCACACGTCTGGGGGGCGTGGGGTCGCAAGTTCGAATCTTGTCATCCCGACTTGACAGGACAAATTGGAATTATTCTGGTTTGTCCTGTTTTTATTTTCGCTAAAACCTATGCTCATACAATATATCAGCCGCACAGATTCATTGATACGAATAGTTCGAACTGCAAATCCGTCAAAAGTCAATTCCCCAGGGAAATACCAAATTTATTATGCCGTTTTTTTATACCTGCATCACTATTAAAAGCAACCTTAAATTTTGTTTTAATTTTCATTAGTGTTCATTATAAGATAGATACTGTACACCACAAACAGCAAAACCAACAAAGCCGTTCGGTGAAAAATAATTATCTTTTTTTGTTTCTGCTTCCCAACCATAATAAACCATCAATAATTAATTTATTCTGAAGCGTATTGCTAAAAGTAAAAGATAATGTGGTATTGGTGCGGTGTTCATAATCTATATCGTTATGTCCCATGTTTACATAAAGCATTTTGTAATCTTTATTGGTCCATACAACAGGGTAATATCCGCTATGCCAAATTTCGTAAGGTTTTGGCCCGGTACCCAATGGAAAACTGGAAGTGTCGATGGATAACAATATTTTAATGTCAGGATTTTTTCGCAGGTCGTTTTTCCATTTGTACCATTCGTTAGGTGCAGATGAAAAGGTATCAGGCAGATATTTTGTGGCAGGGAATTTTTTATCCTCCACTCGTAAAATTGCTGATGTTGGCCGCCAGGTATTGCTGGAATATTCTCCAGAGCCTAAAAAATCATTATGGTACCAGTTCCAGTTTTGCTGATAAGAAGAAGGCGTTAATGCAAATGCCGAAAAATGAAATCCTAGCCATGCGCCACCATCTTTCATGTATTTTTCAAAAGCTATTCTTTGTATGGAATCCTGCGGCCTGGTATCTAAAAAAATAACTACCTGGTATTGCGAAAGAAATGCAGTGTTAAGGTTGTTCCAATTGGAGGTAGAGTCATAAATGAAATGATATTGCTTTGCCATTGCAGGAAACCAGTTATTGGCTTCATGCACAAAACTAATATGCGCCTGGTCGTTTTGAGCTGTGTAAAATGCAATAACTTTAAATGGAACCGGGCCTTTTTTTTGTTGTGCATGTACAATCTGCATCCAGTAAAAGAAAGTGATACAAAATATAATGGCTTGTAGTATTTTTTTCTTTTTCCTTTCTGTAATAGTCATATACTAATGATATTATTTACTGATTATTTCCTATCGAAAATAGCAGATCAAACAAAGTGTTTTCGGCAGACAAATCGAATTTTTTTCTAATTCTGTACCTGCTGGTTTCTACACCACGGATGGAAATATTCATGAGTTGAGCAATTTCTTTACTGGTTAAATTAAGCCGCAGGTAAGCACAAAGTTTTAATTCGGAAGATGTGAGAGCAGGGTAATTTTTTTTGAGTGTGGTTAAAAAGTTGGTATGCACTTCGTCAAAATGTACTGCAAACTGGTCCCAGTCGTTACTTATCTCCAGTTCTTTGTTAATAATGGAAATTACTTTTTTAAATTCTTTTGATTCCTTACCCGCCTCCGAATTATTTTTAAGTACAATAAGTTCATCTTTTATCTTAGATAACAGTTCACTTTTTTGTACCAGGCTCATGGCGTTGGTGGCCAGTTCCGAATTTTTATTTTCTATTTGTGTTTGCAGGTTTTCATTCTTTAATTTAATGATCTCTTTTTCATTCTGTTCTATTTCAAGCTGGTGCTGGTATTGCAGGTCTCTTTGTTCTTCCACGTGTTTTTGTTGCTGTATTTTTAGTTTTTCTTTTTGTTGCGCTAAAAATTTTCGTTGCTGCTGCTTATACCATAAATACACTCCGGCTGCAAACAACAAAACATAAATAACATAAGCCCACCAGGCTTGATACCAGGGCGGCAACACATGAAATGTATAAGTGCTTACAGCAGATTCGTTAGCCGTTCCGTTTCTGCATTTAATTAAAAAACTGTAAGTGCCTGCAGGCAGGTTGGTATAATCTTTTTCTGTTTTTTTTAACCAGTCCGACCATTCTTGATCAAAGCCTTTTAAAAAATAGCTGAACTCAATATTGGCCTGCTGCCCGTATAATGTAGAGGAATATTCAAAATGAAAAGAGTTACTGCTGTAAGCGATGCCGGGTATTTTGGATGCTTCCTGTTTTATGTTATTTACGTTGCCAAAATAACCACCAAAAAGCAAGCTGTCCTGTTTCCCAATAGCCAGTACGGTGGAAATATGCACTGCAATGGTTTTGTTTACATTGCTTTTGTATTTGTCAAAATTAATATGGTAAAAACCTTTTTCTCCGCCAATAATTGTATTTTTTGTGTCTATCGGGTTAATGTGTTCAAAGCCACTTACCAAATGATTGTATAGCTCCGGAATAAAAAAAACTTTAGGTGTTGATGCCGACATATCTATCACGCCAACACTGGCACGGCTTACAAACCAAATATTTCCACCGGGTGCTTCTTTTAAATAACTGATGGGAATGTTTTTTAAAATACCACTAAAAAATTTCGACACTTCAAAAGAATCTGTTTTGGCATTGTATTCATAAACTCCTTTTTCGGTGGTGAGCATAATATTATTTCTGATCTTATACAAAAAATTATGGTTGATGCCGAGCGGTGCATTATTGGGCGTGTATTGTTTTATTTTTATTTCATTGTTATTGTTCCATTGTAATTTATACAAGCCCTTGTAAGGATGTCCCACCCAAACGGTTTTATCATCATTAGCTACTTCTAAAAATCTTGAGGATTCCAGCAACCTGTTAGAGTCGATATTTTTTAAAACTTTATCCTGGTATTTAAAAAAACTAATGCCCCTGTAATTACCTGCCACAATAATTGGGCTGGGAGGGATGTTGGAAATGGGTTTGAATGTCCAGAAGCCTGTCCAGTTGCTTAATAATTTTGCGGTATTATTTTCTATGGAGAAACCACCTTCGTGATGGCCCATTAATAATTGGCCATTCAATTCTGTAAGGCTCCACACCTGGCCACCGGTATTGGATACCGGTTCAAAGGCACTGTTTTCAAAACTAAGATCGGAGATTTTATGTAATGGATTTTTAAAAAGCCCGTTGGAGCTGCCCAGGTATAAAGCATCTTTATAAATAATAGAGGTATATCCCGAACCATTATTTTGTATTTCGGGATAAATATGTTTAATGGCACTATTGTATGCAATAAAATCAATCCCATTATCCAGGCATAGCCACAGGTTATTGCTTCTGTCGGCAAAAATATTATATACATTACTGTTTTGTAATCCTTCCCTTATTGAAAAATGATTAATGATCGTTCCTTTTTTATCAATGATAAAGCAGCCGTTTAATCTTGTAGCAATTGCAATACGGCCATTATCAATAATGCAGGCACCAAATACCAGCTTATCTGTAATCGCAGAAAGATCGGTTGATAAAAATTGACTTAACTGGTTGTTGCCAGTAAGAATATACAAACCGTTTTTTACGGTAATAATAAGTGAGCTGTCTTTTCCAATAGGGATGAATGCACTTACATAAAACTCTGGCGGAAATTTAGCGGCTTCAATCAGTGGTTCCCATTTGCCATTTTTAAAAGCAAATAATCCATTCTTTCTGTCTTGTGCCAGTAACAGGTTATTGCTCACGCCTAAAAAGCGCCATTGCGATAATGGCTTGTGTATAATAAAACTGTTATTCCTGTATTGGAGTATTTTTACATCCGACCGAAAAAAAATATCACCTCCATAACTTACTACGTCCCATATCTCACTCAGCGATTGTTCGCTTTCCGGCAATAATTTTTTTAAGGACTGATAAACCAGCTTACCGTTTTCGGTTGGTGCAAAAAAACCAATATCATCCTGGGCACCAACGTATATATTATTATCCTTTCCAATTTCCACACAGCGCATTCTTGTTTTAGTAGGCATTTTAAATGTCTTCCAGTAGTAACCATCAAAAGTTAACAGGCCATCATTATTGGCAAAATACAGAATGCCATTTTTATCCTGCTTTACATCCCAGCTTTGGGTGCCAGCATTATACAGCTGTTTGGGATAATTAATAATGTCGGGTATTCCCATTGCGTTTTGAGAAAAGCCAACAACATGGATAAGTAAAAAGAATAAGATGGAAAGAAAAATTCTCATATCAGCAATCTTACAAAAAACATTAAACAGCAATTTAGAACAATTTTAAATAAGCCATAAAGAGGTTTAGCCTGCGTGGTTAATTTTACAGCATTGTAGTAGTGTTGGCGTATAATTGAAGTAGTGAAATACTGTTTTTTTACACTTTCACAATGAGTTGCTTACTCATTTATACTGTTATTCTTTTAAGATTAATACTGCACTGTTTAAATAATAGCAGTAATAAAGTAATGAAGCCATTGTTATAATTGAAGTACTCAATACAATATATAACATTAGTACAACCTTATACTTTACCCAAATAAGGTAACGCAACAATCTTTAAATACTGCAAAGTACCTTTCAAATCAATCTGACGTAAGCTCATTTTATTTTAACTGATTGAAATTCAATAACTATAATTTTTTATGTAGAGTTTTTGGCGTAGCTCTTTATTAGGAAACAGCCTTAATAATGGCGCAATTTTGTGTAACGAATTTAAACTTGCTGCTATTATGAACAAAAAACTAATACCCCGCTTTAAAGTTTGCATGCTATGCAAAACAGTTTTTAAATACGATCTGTTTGCTGCTTCTCCTTAACCAGTTTATTTTTTTTATGATATGAGATTGTGATCTCATCATCCCGTAAACTGTGTTCTAATAATAAATTAAAAATTTCTAACCTGCTAAAAAATGCTGTATGAGAGTTTCAACAAATTTTAATGTCCGAAAATTTTACTGCGGAAAATGGCTGTTGTCATTTTCTCTATTGCTTATTTTTCAATGCACGAGTTCACTTCTGTCTGCTCAATTAAAAAAAGTAGAAGGTACTGTAACTGATTCAACAGGCAAGCCACTTGAAAGGGTTAGTGTGATAGTAAGTAATTCTAAAAACGGGGGTACCACTAACAATAAAGGCTATTATTCCATAATGGCCGAACAAGGTGCTGTACTTACTTTTTCTTTTACGGGATATAATAGTAAGACTGAAGTAGTTGGTTCCGGCACTGTTATTAATATTTGGCTCACTTCAACTTCACAAACAATTGATGCAGTAGTAGTGGTGGGGTATGGTACCCAAAGAAAAGTAAATCTTACCGGTGCTGTAGCACAAGTAAGTGGAAAAGAGCTTACAAATCGTCCGGTACCAAATGTAACGGGTGCTTTGCAGGGCGTTTTACCTGGCGTTACAGTACTAAGAGGTAGTGGAAAGCCGGGAGCAGAAGGCTATGGTATACGAATCCGTGGATTTAGTACTACCGTTACCAGCAATGCCAGTGCCCTTGTGCTTGTTGATGGAATTGAACAGGATATTAACCTGCTTGATCCCAGTGATGTTGAATCCATATCTGTATTGAAGGATGCTTCTGCCTCTGCCATCTATGGAGCAAGGGCGGCTGCCGGTGTTATATTGGTTACTACCAAAGAGGGCTCAACTGGTAAAACAAGAATTAGCATCAATAGTTATTATGGAATAAATATTACTGCCAGGCAACCTGAAAGGCTTGATTCATGGGATGAACAGACACTGATTGATGAGGCCCGTTTTAATGCTACTGGTGCACGGGAATTTAGTGCTGAGCAGATCGAATGGTTGAAAAATCCCAATTTTTCTTATCGTCCAAATCCAACGGCCGACCGTTGGGAATATTATGGTAATAATAACTGGTTAAAAGAGGGGATGGATAAGATAAATCACCAGCAAAACCATTCTCTGTCTATAAGTGGTGGCGAGCAAAAATTAAACTATCTCATTTCCGGTAGTTATTATAAAAGAGATGGTGTATTACGGTATGGCCCGGATGATAATTCCAGGTATAATTTCAAGGCTAATGTAAATGCTGAGTTGAATAAATTTATCAGCCTTAAATTTACTACAGGATACATAGGTTCATTTACCCGGGAAAATTCTTACGGTACCGAACAGATCATCAACAGACTGTACCGCAGCCGCACCCGCCAGTCGTTATATGTACCGGCAGAAGATGTAACCGGACAAAAATTTAATGGCGACCTGCAGGTAAACGCAGTAGATATTGAACAAAATGCCGGGATGGAAACACGTGACTACGAAACCTTTACTACCAAACTTAATTTTCAGATAAAGAATGTTATTAAAGGGCTTACGCTGGATGTAATTGGCTGGAGAAATCAGAACAATTACAATATGGAGAACAACAGCAGAACACTTTTCTGGTATGGCCGTAGTGTGAATACTGTTCGTTTCAGCATTAATACACCCAATACCATGTCGCTGATAAAAAATAAAGCTTATCAGAATAATCTTCAGGGCTATCTTACCTATAATTATAAAATAAAGAATCATTCGTTCACCATGTTACAAGGTGGATCGTATGAAGAATACAGGAAAGATGAAGTAGCTGCTACTGGTCAAAGCATGATCAATAACGATTTCTTTACCCTGAATTTTTCGGATCCGCTTACAAAAACAAGCAGGGATCTTGTACAAACCTGGGCAATTGCATCGGCATTCGGACGCTTTAATTATAATTTTAAAGGCAGGTATTTATTAGAAGCATCTTACCGCTACGATGGTAGTTCGAGGCTGGTACCAACAGACCGCTGGCGTCTGTTTCCTTCTTTTTCTTCAGGCTGGAGGATAAGCGAAGAACCATTTATGGATAACTTCAGGTTTATTGATAATTTAAAAGTAAGAGGTTCATGGGGTAAATTGGGTAACAGTGATGCATTGGGATTGTATGATTACCTGCCACTTTTAGCAAGCGGCCTTACCAGCACCAATAATCTTGTATTAAACGGCTCACGTACACAATATATTTATCAGTCTATCATGGCTTCGCCTGATCTTACCTGGGAAACAGTAGGTCAGTCAAATATCGGTATCGACCTGGGTGTACTTGGAAACAGGCTTAATATTACAGCCGATTATTATCAAAAGATCACAACAGATTTACTCTCCAGGCCAAACCTTCCCAATATCATTGGCGTAACACCGGGGTTTATCAATTTAGGTAAACTAAAAAGCTGGGGTACCGAATTGGATTTTAAATGGAAGGATAAGATGGGTAAACTGGATTATCATGTTGGATTCAATATATCAGACAATCAGAATAAACTGCTGGCTTATGATAGAAGGCGTTCTATTGGTACCGGTGGTGTAGTAGGATTGATGGAAGGGTATGCAATGAATAGTGTGTGGGGATATAAAACAGATGGATTTTTTCAAACCGATGCAGAAGCTACTGCTTATAAAGCAAAAGTGGCTTATCCATTTTTTGCCAACCCCAAAGCCGGGGATGTAAAATACCTTGATCTGAATGGCGATGGTAAAATTGATCCCGGTGCCGGTACACCTGATAACCCCGGTGACCTGGTTTATCTTGGTACAACCAACGCTCGTTACACTTACGGTTTCAACATTGGAGCATTGTGGAAAGGTTTTGATTTCTCAGTATTTTTCCAGGGTGCATTGAAAAGAAGTTTCTTAATTAGTGAGGAAACACTTTCTCCAATGCTGGGCACAGCTGATATGCCATGGACAATTCACATGGATCGCTGGACACCTGAAAATCCTAATGCATTTTTTCCAAGGATGTATCAAACCAGTGCACATAATTACAGACCATCAGACAGGTGGACACAAAACGGAAGTTATATACGCCTGAAGAATATCCAGCTCGGTTATTCTATTCCTGTGAATAAAAAATATTTCAGGGAGTTAAAGGTTTATGTTTCTGGCCAGGATCTTTGGGAGAGCACTAAAGTACTGAGTGTATTCGACCCTGAGGTTAGTAATAATATAGGTGCAACTGCATATCCTTTCTACCGCAGTGTTGCATTTGGTATCAATATTTCACTTTAATCAATTCTGAAAAATGAAAAAGTTTAAACAATTATCAATATATATATTTATCGGAGGTCTTTTACTAACGGGTTGTAAAATTGACCGTTTACCTGAAACAGAAATTACAGATCCTAATTTCTGGAATACAGAAACCGACCTGATGAATGCGGCTAACCGTCTTTACCAGCAATTACCCGGCGACTGGATTGATAACAGGGCAGAAGATGCTGTAAATACAGCCCCCAATGTGGTAAGTACCGGCACAAGATCGGCACCTAATACCAGTGGAGATTGGAGCGATCGTTACAGCGAAATATTTACTGCCAATAATATTTTAGAAAAAGGCTTAAATGCAAAGGTTAGCGATGTTGTAAGAAACCGGTATTTTGCTGAAGCAAGATTCTTCAGAGCATACTCTTACTTTAAGCTGCTTAAAATTTATGGTGATGTACCCTTATTATTAAAAACGCTGTTGGTTAATTCTCCCGAATTAACCATGGCCCGTACTCCAAGAGCGCAAGTGGTGCAGCAGATCTACGATGACCTTGACTTTGCTGCTTTATGGTTGCCCACAAGAGCCGCATTAACTGCGGCACAATTTGGAAGAGTAACAAAAAGTGCAGCATGGGCATTAAAGGCCAGGGTTGGATTGTATGAAGGTACAAGAGGAAAATTTCATGGCACTGTTGCTAATTGGCAAAGCCACCTGAACATTGCTGTTGCGGCAGCAACAAGTGTAATGGCCGAAGGGCATGTACTGTTTTCCAATTACGGTAATTTATTTACACAGGCTGGAGAAGGCCCAACAAATACAGAAAATATTTTGGTGAAGATTTATGGAGTAAGCAATGCCAATCTTTTATTGGGACATAATCATTCCAGGAATTTAGAGAATGGCCAGTTGGCACCTACACGTAACTTACTGAGGCAATATTTGTACAGCGATGGGTTGCCTGCATTTAATGTTGATGGTACAACAGCTTCTGCTACACGATCTCCATTATTTGTACCCGAAGCAAATGAAACAAGTTATAATACCATACTTGACAACAGGGATCCCCGTGTCAGCTTCTCTTATTTCAGAGCAGGAGAAGTAGCTTACCAGGGGCCATGGATACCAAAAACTTCTTTGGGTATAAGAACAGCTATTGCACCTAAAAAAGGATTCAGTACAGTTGACCAGGCAATTACTAACGCTGCAACCACAGACAGAATGCTGATTCGTTATGCCGAAATATTACTGATTTATGCTGAAGCAAAGTATGAATTAAATGGTGCCATAAGTGATGCAGACCTTAACATTACTGTTAACGCATTAAGAACAAGAGTTGGTTTTGCACCAAAGCTCACCAATGCATTTGTTACAGCAAATAATCTCGACATGCGTGAAGAGATCAGGCGTGAACGATCAGCAGAGCTGGGTATGGAAGGATTCAGGTACGATGACCTTATAAGATGGAAAGTGGCCGAAACTGTATTGCCAAAAGAACTTCTTGGGGCAAAGTTTATTACAGCCGAATGGGTGGGTACGATGCAAAGCAGCCTGAATCTTAATGCTGATAAAATACTGATAGTAGAACCAGCCTCCACGAGAACTTTCAGGATAGACAGGGATTACCTGTATCCGGTTCCAATCAATGAAATTTCGTTGAGTGGCGGAAACGTAATTCAAAATCCTAACTGGTAATAACATTTAAATTAGAAACAACATGAAATCATTACAATATATTTTCATTGCATTCTTGGGAGTTTTTATATTTTCTTCCTGCGAAAAAGATAACGATACACCTGCAGGCGTATCCGAACTGGAGCATCATTATTATGCCATTTTTGTACCCAACAATAATACAGGCGTAACCGTTGCAAGAACGCAGACTGCTTTGCTCAAATTTCCTGTACAATTTTATTCCACTTTTACCCGCAGTTACGATGCTGTTGCAAAATATGCCGTTACCACTGCTGGTATTACCACACCTGCTTTGCGTGGAGTGGATTATAATATTGTAGATAAAAATGGCATTATAATAGCATCGGCTGATACCAGTTATACCATGATATTTCCGCAGGCAAAACAAGCAATGGATACCATTTACGTTAAACTGCTGAATAATACGGCTCCCGGTGTTCGCAAAATGGAAATTCAGATGCTTGACAATATCACTTCGCAATTTGATGTGGATATATTTTCAACTGCTTTCAAAAGGCCTGTACAGATCAACTAGTCAAATAAAATATACATTAATAGAAGTGCCGGGATGGTTTTGAAAAACCATTCCAGGGCATTTCGAAATCATTGCCTTTGAAATATCTACTTTTTTTCTCTTTACTTTTATTGACAGAGTTTGTAAATGCACAGCGGATCATTTTACCACTTAATAATGACTGGCAGTTTACAAAAGACAAATATATTGTTGATGGCAATGCTGCAGTTAGTTGGCAAACAGTTCAGTTGCCACATACCTGGAATGTAAAAGATATTATGGACGATGAGCCCGGGTATTACCGTGGCGAAGGGTGGTATAAAAAAACAATTGATATTACTGCTGCATTAAAAAATAAAAAAGTATTGCTTTATTTTGAAGGTGCCAATCAACAAACAGAGGTTTATGTAAACGGGAAAAAAGCCGGTGGTCACACAGGCGGCTACACTTCTTTTTGTATTCCCATCTCATCTTTTTTAAAAACCGGGTTAGCAAAAAACGAAATTGCAGTTAAAGTCGATAATAGCTATAATGAAAATATTCCGCCATTATCTGCTGACTTTACATTTTATGGAGGTATTTACAGAAACGTATCTTTAGTATTTACCAACGATGTTCATTTTACACTTGCAGATAACGCCTCTGCCGGATTGTATATTTCAACACCGGTTGTAACAGCAAAAAAAGCAACGATAGCCATTAAAGGAACTGTTGTAAATGCAAGTGCTGAAAAAAAATACCTGCGTATCATTTCAACAATATTCGACAGGCATAATAAAAAAGCAGGGGAAATAAAAACACTGTCTGCTGTTAATCCTAACGAACAACAAAACTTTGAACAAAATATTTCAACTTTTAATGCACCACACTTATGGTCGCCGGAAGATCCTTATTTATACACAGTAGTAACAAAAATAACAGATGCTGTATCCGGTAAGTTATTGGATGAAATTAAAAACCCCCTTGGCTTTCGCTGGTTTAGTTTTGATGCAGACAAAGGTTTTTTTCTTAACGGCAAAAGTTATAAACTAATTGGTACAAGCCGCCACCAGGATTTTGAAGGCATGGGTAATGCGGTTAGTAAAAAAATAGCTGTTGAAGATATTGCACTGGTAAAAAAAATGGGGTCCAATTTTTTCAGGGTGGCACATTATCCGCAGGATCCTTCAGTGCTTGATGCCTGCGATAGTTTAGGTTTGCTGACATCTGTAGAAATTCCTGTAGTGAATGAGATCACTGAGTCAGAATCGTTTTATCAAAACTGTAAAAAAATGCAGGTGGAAATGATTCGGCAAAATTATAATCATCCCAGTGTTATCATCTGGTGTTATATGAACGAAATACTTTTACGACCCCATTTTGCTACTGATAAAGAAAGACAGAAAATATATTTTTCATCGGTAACCAATCTTGCCAGGTCATTGGACAGCATTACCCGTAAGGAAGATCCGTATCGCTATACCATGATTGCCAATCATGCAGATTTTAACAGGTACAATGATAATCATCTTACCACTTTAGCTATGATTACCGGATGGAATTTATATTCCGGTTGGTACAGCAGTAAACAAGAAGATTTTCCTGCATTCCTTGACAGGCATCACGAAAAATTACCGCAGCAACCATTTATGATAAGTGAATACGGTGCTGATGCAGACAATAGAATAAGAAGCAGTACTCCCTTACGGTTTGATAAAAGTGTGGAGTATGCCACGCAATTTCACCAGTTTTATATAACAGAAATAATGAAACGAAATTTTGTTGCTGGTGCTGTAGTTTGGAACCTTGCCGATTTTAATTCGGAAACGAGAACAGAAACGATGCCGCATATTAACAACAAAGGATTGCTTACATGGAACAGAATTCCGAAAGACCCTTACTATTTATACCAGGCCAGTTTTTTAAAACAACCTTTTATAAAAATCAGCACTGCTGCATGGAATATAAGAGGAGGTATTGCAGATAGTCTGGGTGAATTTTGTTATCAGCCTGTACAGGTGGCCAGTAATTTAAAAGAAGTGGTAATAAACTTAAATGGAAAAATTATTGGCGCTGCAATGGTCAAAAATGGATTAGCAACATTAAATGTGCCTTTTGTAAATGGCCCCAATACTTTACAGGTTACAGGTAATAAGGAGGAAGTTATATTTAAAGATACACTTGTAATTAATTTTCAATTGCAACCTTATAAATTAAATAGTAAAACAATTCCGTTCACTCAGCTGAATATTTTATTGGGTGCAAAACGTTATTTTATTGATGAAAAAAATCAACAGCTGTGGTTACCCGATCAGCCTTACCACTCCGGAAGCTGGGGGCATATTGGCGGCAAACCTTTTGTTATTAAAAATAATACGCAGTTACCTTACGGTACAGATAAAAATATTGCAGGCACAGATGATGATCCGGTTTATCAAACACAACAGGTAGGTATACAACAATATCGTTTTGATGTACCTGCAGGTACTTACGAACTTACACTGCACTTTGCCGAATTGCAGGGCGGTGTAATTAAAATGCCACCATACAATCTTACAGATACAGGAAGAGATGAGAATGCAGTACAGAGAATTTTTAATGTAAGTGTAAATGATGAAGTACTGTTGCATAATTTTAATATACAGCAACAATATGGTGCAGCTACAGCCATTGTTAAAAAAACAAAGGTAACAGTGGTAAATAATGCAGGCATAACTATTGCCTTTAATTCAATAGAAGGCGAATCTGTATTAAACGCCATACAATTAAAAAAGTTAGATAGTTTTCTTAGCAAGTTTTGATTTAAAATAAAAACAATGAACCATTTAAATAAAAGAAAAAACTCTTTGTTGTATAGGGCAACAGTAATGGGGGTATTGTTGATTTTTACAAATGTTAGTGTTGCCCAGAAAGTGAGTGTAAAAAAACAATTTAAAAATGCAGGGCAGCAAATAACTTATATGCTGTCGGTAATTAATTCGGCAAAATTAAATGGCGCAGCTGCTGCACTGGTTTCTCCACGAAGTGAAGAAAAAGGTAAATTAAAATTGGTAAAAGGGCAGGACTGGACAAGTGGATTTTTCCCCGGTGAACTTTGGATGATGTATGAATACACAGGTAATAAAAAATGGATGTTGCCTGCGCAAAAATTTACAGCAGCATTAGAAAGTCAACAATTTTACGGCGGCACTCACGACCTGGGCTTTATGATCTATTGCAGCTTTGGTAATGGGTATCGCTTAACCGGCGACACTAATTACAGGAATGTAATTATACAAGC
This sequence comes from Ferruginibacter sp., assembly GCF_031391665.1. Classification (GTDB taxonomy): domain Bacteria; phylum Bacteroidota; class Bacteroidia; order Chitinophagales; family Chitinophagaceae; genus Ferruginibacter. The sequence goes on along the minus strand of NZ_JANMUN010000023.1, from coordinate 53,037 downwards.
AGCTAAAACTTTATCAACAAGATTTAATCCTGTAGCCGGTGTAATAAAATCATGGGATTTTGCCAGCGAAAGTAAATGGAAGTACCCGGTGATAATTGATAATATGATGAACCTGGAAATGCTGTTTGAAGCAACAAAATTTACAGGAGATTCATCATTTTATAAAATTGCGGTCAGCCATGCTGATAACACTATCAAAAATCATTACCGTTCCAATTACAGTTCTTATCATGTAATTGATTACGATCCTGCAACAGGTGCTGTGCGGCAAAAAATTACTGCACAGGGTTACAGCGATTCCTCATCATGGGCAAGGGGACAGGCGTGGGGATTGTATGGTTACACCATGTGTTACAGAGAAACAAAAAATGAAATGTATTTGCAACAGGCAAAAAAAATTGCTGGTTATATTTTAAGCCGTATTCCTTTTGATATGATACCCTATTGGGATTATGATGTGCCTGATTTAATTAACGAACCCAGGGATGCATCTGCTGCGGCTATCACTGCATCGGCATTTTATGAGTTGAGTACCTTAACTGGCGATAAGGGATATGCAACGTCAGCAGATTTTATTTTAAAAAAGCTCTCTGCAAAATATCTTGCCCCGGCAAAACAAAATAATGGTTTTATATTATTGCACAGCACCGGCCACAAGCCTGCAAAAAGTGAAATTGATGTGCCGCTTATTTATGCTGACTATTATTTTCTGGAAGCATTGTTGCGCTCAAAAAAAATGAGATAACTGCTTATGCCGGATTAAAAAGGAAAAAAGTTGCCAAAGGAAAACGGGTAAGTACAATTACATTTTATTTTTTAAACGGGGGTTGGATAAAATTTGCAAGCGTTTCAATTTTATCTGTACCAATCAAATCAACACCAAGTTTCATCTGTACTTTCCATGATAGTAAAGTATCGGGTGCAGCCCAAAAGCGAATGGGTTTACCGGATGCATGCACACTATCTATGATGTGCTTCAATATTTGTTTATCTTTTTTTTCAATTGCAGCTTCGGCTTTCCAGGTAACAAGTTTGCTGAATTGTAAACTAACCAAACCAACTCTTGCCCATTCATCTGCAGTGTGCTGCAATTTAAGATCGTCATCAAAATAAATATACAAGGGATAATTGTTATAGGCCGCAGGCGGTGGCCTGTTGCCGGTTATAATAATTTGTAATGATTTTTTTGCTGATGGGGTGGATAAAAAATTTTGCAATGGTAGTAATTCCTGCAGCAGCAGCGGAAGACTTTGTAAATAACTTTCTTTAATGTCGATTAATAATTTTATATGCCGGTTACTGTTTGAAGTAAATTCTTTTAAAAGTGGTTCAAGGTAAAGTGCCTTTAATGTTAGCTGTGGTTGTACCTCATTTTTTTTATGAGCTACACATAAAGTTTCGTTTACCACAAAAACATCTGCTTCAATAGAACCAAAGCCTGCATGGAATGCGGTGTAAAACGGAACAGGGTGAACATAGTCGTTATGTGCATGTGCATTGACTGCCGAATATTTTTTTGGTTGTGCCGTTGCATTTAAAAAAAATGTAACGGAGGTAAAAAACAACAGTAAAGATTTTCCAGTAAAAAAGATGCGTTTATTTTTTATACATCCTCCTTGTTTAATTTTCATTGGCCATTATTTTTATCTATCACAGTAGTATAAATTATTTTTCCTTTATAATTTATAAATTGAAGCATTGCCTGGTTGCCGGCAAAGGAAAAAGCAGCAAAGCCCTGCTCGGCAGCAGTAAATTTTCCACCCTCGGGGTTAATAACTGCAGGCCGGGCTTCCGAACCCGATCCTGAAATAATGTAATGGGTACCACCTTCAGGTTTTGTATATTCTAAATGATGTTCGTGTCCGCAGATGTATAGGTTTACTTCGTACTTTTTAAAAATAGGTTCTAAAAAGGCGCGCATTTTTTTTGTATCAGGCGAATTTAGCCGCCAGCCTCCGGTGTACATGGTGTGATGCCCCACTACAATTTTCCACTTCACTGTTTTATCACTTAAAGTTTTTTCCAGCCATTGCTGCTGATCTTTTACTGAGTTGACAGTATATTTTATGCTGTCGTTTTTTACACCCTGCATTTTTTTTTCAAAAGGATCGGTATCAATAAAAGCGATCAGCACACCCTGTGCAGTATCTCCATTAATAAAAAACTTTTTCGAGTAATATCTTGCCGGCATTTCCCAACGGCTGCTGATTTTAGAATAATCTACTACTGCATCAGGATTAGAGATATAATCATGATTGCCCAGTACAGGGAACCATTTTACATGTAATGACTGTGCCCTGTAAATACTTTCAAAAGAAGATATCCAATGATAATCCGCTGTGCTTTTAACACCATAAGGATAAAAATTGTCGCCGGTTGTAATTACAAATTGTGCAGGCAGATCGTGTGCGGCCTGTCCCATTGCAGTAGCTACTTCTTTTTGAAAATTTTCTCCATTGCGTCCCCAATCTCCAATAACAACAAAGTTTAGTGCTTTGTCTAATTTTTTTATTCCTTTTATTGATCCGCCTTTATAACTGCCATCATCAACAAGCGGGGCCTGGGCATTTAATTGTAAAGAGAAAATTAAATGGAGCAAAAAAACTGTTACTATTTTATAATTTAATGTATGCTTCATAATGAATAAGTATAGTTTAGATAGAAGGTTTAATGTTTTGAAACAGCCTGAAGTTGTTTGAAAATATAAATTTGAAAAATTGTTTTTATTTAAAGCTTATATCTGCCAGTACAGGAAAATGATCGGAAGGATACTTGCCATGATAAGTATCGGTAAGTAAACCCCAGCGGCTTACTTTAAATGTATCAGTTATAAAAATATGATCAATAATATCATTGCTTTCTTTTGTTTTACCAAAACCATTGTGCGATGCATTGTTGGCATAAGGATATTTTACTTCATTGTGTGTATCTTTTAAAATACCAGAGCGGGCAATGGTGCTGTACCATTCGCTATTGTAAGCACCATTCATATCAGCCACAAATATTGCCGGTTTACCTGCAGCAATTGTTTTTATTTTTTGCAATACCAGTTTACTGCTTTCTATACGTGCCTGCACCCCCTGGTGATCGTAATGTGCGGAGAAAAAATAAAATTGCTTCCCGGTTTTTTTATGCTGCAGTAAAACCCACGAACAAATGCGGTTGCAGCAGGTAGCATCCCAGCCTAATGATGGTTTGGCTGGAGTTTGAGATAACCAAAAATCTCCTTTGTTTAATAATTTAAACATATTTTTTTTAAAAAAAATAGCAGAGTGCTCACCTTTGTCCATTCCGTCATCTCTTCCTTTACCATAATATTCATATTGCGGTAAAGTGTTTTTAATATCATCTAATTGGTTTTTGTAACCTTCCTGTGTGCCAAAAATATCAAAGTTGTGAAAACGTATCAGTGCATTTATCACCGGCGCCCTGTTAACCCATAAGTTGCCTGAATCTTTTGGATTATCGTACCGCAGATTGTAAGTGCCAATAGTAAATTGCTGTGCCTTAATAACTGTTGCTAAGACAAGTGCTGCAGCAACAAGGAAAATTTTATTGAATTTCATAATACCATTTTTTATTTTAGCTGCTTGAATTTCTTACTACAAGAGCCGAAGGAATCACCAGGCTTTCTCCTGTTAAATTAAAATTTGTTTTTTCCAATGCTTTAAATAAAATGGTAGCAGCTGTTTTGCCCATTTCAAAAGCCGGTTGTGTTATAGTGGTAAGAGAAGGATTAAGTATTGCAGCTGTATCAAGATTAGAAAAGCAAACCACTTTTACATCTTTGGGTATTTTTAGTTTAAGCATTTCGCAAACTTTATAAACCGGTGTGGTTAATTTTTCAACAGATGCCACAATACCGGTTGGTTTATTTTTTTGTTGTAAAATTTTTTTAATTGCTGTGTAATTATGCTTTGCATCGTTGGTACAAAGAATAATATTTTTTTTATCTGCCTTCAACTCATAATCTGCAAGTGCATTTAAATAACCCTCTAATCTTTTACCGCTTATGGATAAGCTTTTTGAAATACCAAGGAAAGCAATTTTACTGCAACCCTGCAGTATTAAATGTTCTGTAGCGTTATAACCACTTTCAAAATCATCGGTTGTTATTTTTGCTGTTTGTACATCTTCACAAACCCTGTCGAAAAAAATAAGGGGTAAGCCGTTGCTTATTAAATCATTGATATGATCGCTGTGTGAAGTTTCTCTTGAAACTGACATCAGAACACCATCAACCCTTCCTCCCTGAAATTCTTTTAAAATGTTTTTTTCATTCTCAAAACTTTCGTGTGTTAAGCAAATTAATACATGGTAGCCTTTTTCTTTGGCAACACTTTCAATGCCATTTATCGCCAGCGAAAAAAAACTATCTGCCACTTCCGGTATAACCACACCAATGTTTTTGCTTTTTCTGCCACGTAAACTGCTGGCATAGGGGTTAGGTACATAATTCAATCTTGCTGCAGTTTCCAGTACACGCTGTTTTGTATGGTCACTTATTTCATAGCTGTCGTGAAAAACTTTTGAAATGGTTGAAACGGACAAATTAAGTTCGCAGGCAAGTGCTTTAATATTAATATTTTTCATGGTAATAAATCAAGCTTTCATTGTTAGTAATACTACAAAACAAAATTATTTTTAACCGCATTATTTACGAAAACGGTTTCGTAAATAAAGCTAAGCCATTATACTTTTATTATAATAAAAAACTTGAACTTAGGGTAACGATTTTTTCTTCACCAACAAATGCCTGCTATGGACGTAACGCAAAAAAAATTCACTTCTAAAGAATTAAATCCTTTAAACAACCTGGATGAATGGGAGGAAGATGTACTGCAACGCTATCCCGAACCTGATACTATTGCTGCCGAAAAAAAAACGGACGATTACCGTAATTATAATGAGCCTGCAAGAGATACGGTTAAAGAGTTTTACAGGTTAAATCACACTTATCAAACTTATGATTTTGTACAGGAAAAGCAAAACAATTTTCTAAAATTTGATAAGAAGGAAATGCCCGTTTGGGATGCCTTTCAATTTTTAAATCAATTGGTAGATGATTCTGATCCGGATACTGACCTGGACCAGTTTCAGCATTTATTGCAAACATCAGAAGCTATACGCCGGGATGGGCACCCTGACTGGATGGTGCTGGTGGGCCTGATGCATGATATGGGTAAGGTGCTTTGTTTATTTGGAGAACCGCAGTGGGCAGTTGTAGGCGATACTTTTCCGGTGGGTTGTGCCTATTCCGATAAAATTGTTTACCCCGAATTTTTTAAAAATAATCCGGATTATAACAATGCAGAATATCAAACCCAATACGGTGTATATAAAAAAGGTTGCGGTTTGCGTAATGTGAATATGAGTTGGGGGCATGATGAATACGTTTACCAGATGCTGAAAGGTAAAATACCTGAAGGCGGTTTATATATGCTGCGTTACCATTCATTTTACGCATGGCACAGAGAAGGAGAATATGATTACCTGCTGGATGATCATGACAGGGAGATGCTGAGGTGGGTACAATTATTTAATCCTTATGATTTATATTCAAAAAATCCAAAACCTCCTGTGTGGAAAGAATTAAAATCTTATTACGAAGACCTGGTTGCAAAACACCTGCCTGCTTCTTTAAAGTTTTAATGCTGCAGTAATGCCGGGTAGTTTTAAAATATATTATTTTGGTGTTAATGTTAAAGTAATATACAGTTGATAGTAACGTAATACCGAAGAAATATTTTTGAAGTGCTTAATAATACCGGTCTTATATTTTTAAATTATAAAATTTATTTTAAAACTCATTATGGGTGATGAGCAAAATAAAATAATAAAGAATAAATAAAGAAGGCATATAGTGATATGCATTTATTTTTCAAATGTATCATTTTATTAAATTATCATTAATAAAAGTAAAAGGATTTTTCCTGATTTTTAACCAAAACTAAATTACCTAACATGAGTAAAATTTATTTTTTACATCGTTGCTTAAAAATGTTTTTAGCTATCTTTTTAATTTGCTTTTGTTTTTTAGCCAACACCAATATTAATGCTCAACAAACCATAAGTGGGGCAGTAAAGGACGGAAGCTCCGGCAAATTTTTAAGTGGAGCAACAGTTTCTGTAAAGGGTACAAATCAAAATACTTTTTCAAATGTTAATGGTGCTTTTACAATAACAGTTCCCGGCAAAAAAAGTGTAATAATTATCAGCTATGTTGGTTATGTAACACAGGAGATTGAGGCAGGAGAAAATACAAACCTTGAGGTATCTTTACAACCCAATGCCACTGAATTAAACCAGGTGGTGGTGGTTGGATACGGTACTCAACGTAAAAGGGATGTAACGGGGTCCATAAAATCATTGAAAAGCGATGACTTTAATAAAGGTATCATCACCAGCCCCCAACAACTATTGCAAGGCAAAGTTTCCGGAGTAAATGTAACTTCTGCCAGTGGCGAACCCGGTGCGGCTATGGGAATTACAGTTAGAGGACCCGGTGGTGTGAGAACAGGAAGCACACCTCTTTTTGTGGTTGATGGTTTGCCTTTAGATAATTCCAGCACCGGTGGAGGTGATCCGTTAAACTTTATAAATCCACAGGATATTGAAACGATTGATGTTTTGAAAGATGCATCTGCTACCGCTATTTATGGTGCCCGTGGTGCAAATGGTGTAATCATTATTACTACTAAAAGGGGCAAAGCAGGTATCTCTACGCTTGGTTTTTCTTCCAGTATTGGCGTTTCGACTATAGCAAGGTATTTACCAGTTTTTACAGGAGATGAATTTCGAATTGAAGTTCCAAAAGCTGGTGGCGTATTGGATAATAAAGGCGGCAATACAAATTGGCAGAAAGAAGCTGTAAGAAAAGCCATCACACAGAATTACAACCTCAATTTGAGTGGAGGAGCAAATAAACTATCTTACTTTGCTTCGTTGGGTATGCAAAGACAGGAAGGCATTATTAAGAAAAATGACCTCAACAGGTATTCGGGAAGATTTAATGTTACACAACGGTTTTTAGAAGACAGGTTGGTTCTGGAGCTTAATATGAATGTTGGCAATACAAAGCAAACACGTCCTCCCATTACAAGTGTTTTAGGAGATGTTATAACTTATAATCCTACTTACCCGGCATATGATGCAAATGGCAAGCCGGCGGTGTATCAGAATATCAATCCATTACTTTATTTTGACCTCGATAAAGAAATTACAACCATTAACAGGGTAATTGGTAATATCTCTCCTTCATTCAGAATAATTAAAGGACTGATTTATAAATTGAATTTTGGAATTGATAATTCCACTTCAACACGTGATGTTGAAAGTTTGCCAAGTACAATACCCTTTCGGGAAGGCAGGTTAGAAAATATTTATAACTGGAACAGGAATACGCTGATAGAAAACTATCTTACTTATGCATGGAATAATACAAAGCATAATGTATCTGCACTTGCTGGGCATTCGTATCAAAAAATATTTGTGCAGCAAAGAAACAGCAGCATAAACAGATTTGTGGTTGGCGGAGTAGATCCGATATATAATCCCGGAGTAGGCCAGGATCTAACACTGGCAAATAACCGCCCCGGAGGTTTTGCTTTTATTAATGAACTGCAATCATTTTTTGGAAGAGTAACTTACCAGTATAACAATAAGTATTTGTTTACTGCTAATTTCAGGGCAGATGGTTCTTCTAAATTTGGTGATAATAATAAGTATGGTTATTTCCCTTCTTTCTCTTTGGGCTGGAAGATTTCCGATGAAAAATTTATGGAGAATTCCATGTTTAGCAATTTAAAATTGAGGGCTGGTTGGGGCTTAACAGGCAACCAGGAAATACCGCCAAAAATTACACAAGCATTATTTACTTCACTGGGATCAGCCAGCTATCCACTATATCCTGCTTCAGGAAATTATCCGGCCGGATATGCTTATACAAGATTGGCTAACTCCGATATTCAATGGGAATCATCTGAACAAACAGATCTGGGTTTGGATTTTGGATTATTCAAAGGAGCATTAACCGGTACCATAGATTTTTTTCGTAAGGTTTCCAACAACATCCTGCTGCAGGTAATTCCCGCTGATCCTGTTCAGCCTGCAACAGATGTATGGTCGAATGTAAAAGACATGACGATTACAAATAAGGGTGCAGAATTTGAATTAGATTACAGGTACAAAGCAAAATCAGCGCATTCAATTTCTTATAATGTTGGAGGCAATCTTACTTTAATAAAAAATAAAGTAGAAAAATCGCCTTACTCATTAATACCTGCCGGTTCTGTATCGGGAGCTGGCATAACATCATCCACCATCAATGGATATGTAAATGGTCAGCCAATTGGTACTTTTTATTTAAAAGAGTTTACAGGCTTCGATAATAATGGTATGAGCACTTACACAGATGTTGATAAGAATGGTGTTATTAATGATAATGACAGGCTAGCATTAGGCACCGCACTGCCTAATTGTACCTATAGTTTTTACGGCAACATCGCTTATAAAGGATTTGACCTTAGCGTCAACTTTAATGGAGTGTCGGGAAATAAAATATATAATTATACAGAGAATGTAAGTTTCTCTAAATTAAGGCTGGCCAAAAATGTGAATGCCACCAGTGAGTCTGTTGCTGATCCCAAAGAGTCGCTGAATAATCCAACTCCTGTAACTTCAAGATATCTCAGGGATGGGGCTTATCTAAGATTGAATAATGCTTCGCTGGGTTATAATTTCAATACAACAAGTTTAAGAATAAATAAATGGGTATCGGCTGTACGTTTATCTGTAACGGGGCAAAATCTTTTTGTAAGCACAAAATATAAGGGTTACGATCCGGAAGTAAATATCGACAGGTCAATCAATGGGGTATCTTCTTATGGCATTGATTTCATAAGTTATCCTAAAGCAAGGTCTTTCATTTTTAGTTTAAATTTTTCATTTTAAAATAAGCGATCATGATAAAGAAAATATTAAATCTGCTGGTGATTTTTACAGGCATCGCAGTAATTAACAGTTGTACAAAACTAAAAGAAGATATATTGGATGAATCTTCGGTTGTGGGGCTTACAGATAAGCAACAGGCGGAAGGTGTTATTGCGCCGGTATATGCAAAACTAACAGATGTTTTTATGCATACCACCTATTTTGCTTTGCAGGAAATTTCCACTGATGAGGCTATTCTGCCTTTTCGTGGCGGAACCGACTGGGGTGATAATGGTATTTATGTTCAGGTACACAAACATGAAAACATAAGCTCCGATGTAAATGTGAGAAATACCTGGAATCATATTTTAATAGGAATATCCAGGGCTGTTACAGCTATCAATTCGCTTCCCACTAACACGTACGCTGATTCAAAAATATTTCTTGCCGAAGCAAGGGCCATGAGGGCTTATTACTCTATGCTTACATTAGATCTTTATGGATTGATTTTCGTTAAAGAAGATGCCAGTGAGATTTCAAAAATTTTAAGAGGCGAAGAAGCTATTGCATATATCAAATCGGAATTTCTGGCTGTGGAGCCGCTTTTGGATAATACTACCGGCCCCGGCAGACTTACTAAAGCAGGTGTTCAGGGATTGTTGGCACGGTTGTATTTGAATGCAGCAGTTTACAGAGATCGCTATGCCGCATCCTTTACTTTTAAAAATGAGGATATGGATAAGGTGATTGAAAATTGTGATAAGATCATTACATCCGGACAATATGCTTTATCACCAGACTACTTTTCTATTTTTAATGACAACAATCACAACAATAAAGAATTGATCTTTGCTGTGGATCAGCGTGCCGATTTAGGGAATGGTCATAACAGGATGGGGTACTTTTCTTTATCAGGCGATCATTTTCCTTTAACCAATCAACCTGGTGCAAACGGAACAGACGGGCCTGGTATTACTCCTGAATTTTACCGTACATGGGTAAACGCATACTCACCGGTAGATCCTGCTGTGGCAGATCCCCGTTTTTATAAACAAAATTTAGTTGTTCCAATTGATTCCTGTGTGCCAAAAGCAAGTTTTAATATTGACCGTGGAATATTAAGAGGCCAGCAATACGGATTGATAAGGGTTAGTGGCGCATTTGTAAATTGTGGAACCAACGGAATAAAAGTAGGAAAACTTCACAATACAACCCGTCCAGGTTCAACTAATGTACCCGTTAACTTTACTGAGCAAGTTGATTTTACAATAGCGGGAAGTGGTTACAGTACCGGCTACAGGGTTTCAAAATATGAGTACAGCAAAACATCGGTAAGCGGAAGAAATTTTGGAGAGCATGATATTATTATCCTGCGCCTTGCAGATGTTTATTTAATGCGTGCCGAAGCAAAATTGAGAAAAGGAGATGCAGCAGGAGCCTTAGCAGATGTAAATATTGTAAGGGCAGCCAGAACCAATCCTCCACCGCCATTACCTTTAATAACACTGGATCTATTATTTCGTGAAAGGGGATTTGAATTGTATTGGGAAATGGTGAGGCGTACAGACATGATCCGTTTTGGAAAATATGAAGGTACATGGACTGAAAAAACCAGCACTGATGTAAATAAAAGGCTTTTCCCAATTCCTTTAACTGCAATTGATGCGGCTTCTAATTTACCGGGTTATTTAATTCAGAATCAAGGATATTAAAAGCTATATTTTTCAGCCACTAATAACTAAACCAACCTGATGAATCATCTTCAGTCCCTTGATTATGTAATTTTTTTTATTTATTTAATTGGAGTTTCTGCTTATGGCTATTGGGTATATCATCGTAAGATGTATCACCAGCAAAAAGCCGGGGCAATGGATTCAAAAGATTTTTTTCTTGCCGAAGGCTCGCTAACGTGGTGGGCTATTGGCGCTTCTTTAATTGCATCAAATATTTCTGCCGAACATTTTATTGGCATGTCGGGTTCTGGTTTTGCCTTGGGGCTTGCCATTTCCAGCTACGAGTGGATGGCGGCTGCTACACTTATTATTGTTGCCATTTTTTTTATCCCCATTTATTTAAAGAATAAAATTTTTACAATGCCGCAGTTTTTATCAAAGCGGTATAACGATACAGTGGCAACGCTGATGGCTATATTTTGGTTGCTGGTATATGTATTTGTAAATCTAACTTCAATTATTTATTTGGGTGCACTGGCTATTAATTCTATTTCGGGAATAAGTTTTGAATGGTGCATGATTGGCCTGGGTGTTTTTTCTATCGTAGTAACATTGGGTGGTATGAAGGTGATTGGTTATACAGATGTGATACAGGTGCTGGTATTAATAATGGGAGGATTGGTTACCTGCTATCTTGCATTAACGTTAGTATCAGAAAAATTTGGTTATGGCAGCGATATTTTAAAAGGCTTAAGTGTAATAAAAGATAAAGCACCTACACACTTTCACATGATCTTTGATAAAGCAAGTCCGCATTACAAAGACCTTCCCGGCTTGTCGGTTTTAATTGGAGGGATGTGGATCAATAATTTAAATTACTGGGGCTGCAATCAATACATTACTCAAAGGGCATTGGGCGCCGATTTAAATACTGCAAGAAAAGGGATTCTGTTTGCTGCATTTTTAAAACTGCTGATTCCATTGATCGTTGTTATTCCCGGCATTGCTATGTATGTAATGTATCAAAATGGAATGTTTCAGCCGGAGATGACAGATGCAAACGGAATAATAAAACCTGATCATTCTTATCCAACATTAATGAATCTTTTACCTAATGGTTTAAAAGGGCTGGCCTTTGCCGCACTTACTGCAGCTATTGTTGCATCGCTGGCTGGTAAAGCCAATAGTATATCAACCATTTTTTCTCTGGATATTTATAAAAAATTTTTTAATAAAAATGCTTCAGAAAAAAAGTTAGTGCTTACCGGCAGAATAACTGTAATAGTTGCAATGGTACTTGCCTGTTTGGTAGCACCTGCATTACGAAATCTTGACCAGGCTTATCAATTTATACAGGAATATGTAGGTTTTATTTCGCCGGGAGTATTGTCAATTTTTCTTTTAGGTTTTTTCTGGAAACGAACAACATCCGCTGCCGCACTTACTTCAGCCATTCTTACGATTCCCCTTTCCACAGTTTTAAAATTTTTGCCCGGTTGGACGAATGGCGCATTTCCCGATTTTCCATTTATGGACCGAATGACGATTGTATTTGTTTTTCTTATGTTGTTAATGGTAGTGATGAGTCTTGCTGATAATAAAAGCAAAAACAATCCGCAACTGGTTGTTATAGATAAAACTATGTTTCGTACTTCACCGGGCTTTATTGTGGGCTCAGTAATTATCATTGGTATATTGGCAGCATTGTACTCTGTATTTTATTAACTAAGCAAAATAGTTTTCATAAAGTGCCAGTGTTGCAAAAAATATTTTCCTTCAAAAAAATCCAACTAAACTTTATTATCAAAAACTGTATGAAAAAAAAATCCATTCTACTAATTTATTTTCTCTTCATTTTTATAAACTGCTTTGCACAGAAAAAACAGGAAGTTGATTATGTAAACCCACTCATCGGTACTGCGGCCACTGGTTTTGCAAAAGGTTTAGATGGAGGTGGCACCATGCCAAGTGTGGGCCCTCCGTTTTCCATGACAAATTTTGTGGCGCAAACAGGCGAAAATTTTATGAGCCGCATGAATTATTTTTATGAAGACAGCAGCATTATTGGTTTTTTAGCATCGCATCAACCCACAGTTTGGATGGGAGATTATGGTTATGTTTCAGTAATGCCGCAAACCGGAAATTTAAAAGTGTTGCCTGAACAAAGAGCCCTAACATTCAGTCATGCCAATGAAATAGCTACTCCTTATTATTATGCGGTTTTATTAAATGCGGATAATAATAAAAAAATAAAAACTGAAATAGCTTCTTCTTCCCGTTGCGGCATTTTTCAATTTACTTTTCCTGCTTCGCAGGATGCCCACATCATTATACAGGGGATAAATTTAAACCCTGCAATAAAACATTGGGCCAATGACTATACAGAAAGATTAAAAACTTTAAGGGGCTATGTAAATATTAATAAAGATAAAAATGAAATTACAGGTTATAACCCTGATAGAATGTCGGCACAAATTGGTCCGCCGATGCCCAACTTTAAAGGATATTTTGTAATTCAATTTGATAAACCTTTTTCTTCGTACGGCACTTGGAGTGGTGATACAATAAATGCATTATCCCGGGAACAATATGGAACAAGAGCGGGGGCATACATTAGTTTTTCAACTAAGGAGAATGAAAAAGTGCAGGTGCGTATTGGCACATCATTCATAAGTATTGAGCAGGCAAGAAAAAATATGGCCATGGAAGTTGATGGAAAAAATTTCAATCAAATTGTTACTGCTACCCGTAATGAATGGCAAAAAAGTTTAAGCCGTATTAAAATAAACGGTGTAACCGAAGATCAAAAATCTATATTTTATACAGCGATGTTTCATACTATGCAGTTTCCCCGTGAAATGAGTGAGTATGGAAAATATTACAGCGGCTTTGATGATAAAATTCATAAGGGTATTTCGTACAACGATTTTTCTTTGTGGGATATCTACCGTGCTTTACATCCTTTATTAATTTTTACACAGCCCGAACGTGTTAATCCAATGATAACGGCAATGCTGCAAATGTATAAAGAGGGTGGCAGGTTGCCCATGTGGCCCAACCCGGCAGAAACAAATATCATGATTGGTACACATGCAAACCCAGTAATTGCAGATGCATATATAAAAGGTTTTAATGGTTATGATATAAAATTGGCTTATGAAGCTTTGGTAAAAGATGCTTTAGTTTCTCCTGATAATGATACCATTTTAAAATATGGCGACAGGGATTTATGGACGGGGTACGAAGCACAGGCCGGGCTTACTTATTATAAAAAGCTGGGTTACGTGCCGGTAGATAAAACTGCTGAATCAGTTTCACGTACTATCGAATATGGTGTGGATGATTACGCAGTGGCGCAAATGGCTAAGCGACTGGGAAAAATAAGTGATTACAAACAATTGATACAACTAAGTAAAAATTATAAAAATTTGTACGAACCTAAAACAGGTTTTTTGCTTCCCAAAAAATTAAATGGCAATTGGGATGAAAAAAATAGTGATGGCACCTGGAATGGTTTTACCGAAGGTGGCCAATGGACTTACACTTTTGGTGCCATGCATGATGCCCCGGGTATGATTGATATGATGGGAGGTAAAGAAAAATTTGCGGCTAAGCTTGATGAAAATTTTAACGGCGGTCATTACCGGCATGATAACGAGCCTGGCCATCATTATATTTATTTGTACGATTACTGCGGCCAACCATGGAAAACACAGGAGCTGATAAGAAAACATACTAGCGAAAATTTTCGCAATGCACCCATTGGTATTAATGGAAATGAAGATTGCGGGCAAATGGCCGCCTGGTATATTTTTGGGGTTATGGGTTTTTATCCTGTGGCACCGGCATCTGGCGAATATGCAATTGGTGCGCCGCAATTTGCAGAACTAACGATGCATTTTATTGCAAACAGTAAACCACGTATTTTTAAAATTACAGCTAACAATTTATCTGAAAAAAATAAATACATTCAGCAGGTAAAGCTGGATGGTAAACCGCTGATAAAACCCTTCATCACTCATCAGCAAATAATAAACGGCAACCAATTAATTTTTGAAATGGGGGAGAAGCCCAATTATGAATGGAAGTAATTTAATTTGAACGTGATCTATTTTAAAATGTACATGTCTGATTGGTATTAATTTAAAACCGGAAGAATAATAAAATATTTGAATTCTCCTGTTTTAAAGTTCATTAACCGATGGGTGTATTTAATACCGGAAAGATTAAAACAAAAGCAGATCCCTTTTCCTCTGTACTTTGTACCTGGATATTGCCTTTATGCAGCATCATTATTTGTTTGCATAAACTTAAGCCAATTCCACTTCCGCTTTTTTTAGTACTGAAAAAAGGTATAAAAATTTTATCAATTAATTCTGACGAAATGCCGGAACCATTGTCGGCAACTTTAATTAAAATTTTATTGTTTTCGGCCGAAGCAGATAATACAATTCGTGGGTTTGGTTTTTCTTTTACCGCTTCCAATGCATTAACTACTAAATTTATCAGCACCTGTTCCACAAGGTTAATATCTACGGCTGCGGTTAAGTGCGGATCTTTTAATATTATTTCGAGTTCAATATTTTTCTGCTCTAATGTGGGCTGCATTAAAGTATGTAAATTTTCAAACAGATCACGAACAAATACTTTTTTAAGATTGGGTGTAGTTATTTTATTAAGGTTGCGGTACGTTTCTGTAAATTTTAATAATCCCTCGCTGCGGCGTTGAATGGTTTCCAGCCCCAGTTCCAAATCGTCCATATTACTGCCGCTGTTATTGGAAAATGAATTGGCTTGAGATAAACGGTTTTTTAAAGTGCCTGCAAGAGAAGAAATTGGCGCAACAGAATTCATGATCTCATGCGTCATTACACTTAATAATTTTTGCCAGGCCCTGGCTTCTGTTTCATCTAATGCCTCATTAATATTCTGGCAGGCAATTACTTTATTTATTTTTCCTTCGGTTTGAAACATAGTGGCAGCCAGCAAAATTTTTATCTGCCGGTTTTCTTTTGTAATGGTTACAACTTTTGTTTCGCCAGGTCTGATAGCAATTGTTTCATTGTAAAGAGCGGCATCTCTTTTTTCTAAAGAATGAATAGTTTTTAAATAAGGAATGTCCATCATCTTTTTAAAAGTATCATTCATCCAGTTTAATTCTCCCGATTCGGTTTCAAAAGAAATAATTCCGGTATCTACCAATTCTAAAATTTTTTGCAGGTACTGGTATTGTATTTCTTTTTCTTTACTGATAACTTTAAAGGTGGAGTTGATATCGTTGAAACCTTTACGCAGCGTTTGTAATTCAGCTGGCGCATGTTTAACATTAAAATATCTTGAAAAGTCACGGTAATGGATGGACTCTACAAATTCCTGCACTTCATCCTGTGCTTTTTTAAGCATCCTGTAAATATCAATCATCAAAATAATAATTACAATACCCAGTATTGCGGCATACAAATAATTTTTGGTAACCAAAAACCATGCAGCACCACTAAGCGCTGCAAAAAGCAGCAGCAACTTAAAAAATAATCTCCACTCAATTTTTTTAAACATCATAATTTTATTCTTTTCTATTTCTTTTTTAAAAAGAAGAATAAATTTTTAATCATCTCTCCTGTAATTATCATCTTTCCTAAATTAGAATACTGCTTCCAAGTTCCCCCTTCAGGGGGCGGAGGGGGCTTTTTAAATATCATACTTACTCAACCTCCTGTATAAAGCCGTTCTTGTTAAACCCAGTTCCTTTGCGGCTTTGGTAATATTGCCGCTGTGTTTTTCAATTACCTTTTGTATGGCATTGCGTTCAACAGTGCTTAATCTAAAATCGGCAGTATCATCATTAACCTGTTGCAATTGATTTTCCAGCGATGAAAAAATTAAATCGCTTTCATTAATGATATCGCCTTCGCTCATAATTACTGCCCTTTCAATTACATACTGCAGCTCTCTTACATTACCCGGAAAATGATATTGCTCCAGTTTATTTAAAGCAGCACCATCCAATTCCATATCAGGTTTAAAATATTTAGCAGCATAAATTTTTACAAAATGTTTTGCCAGCAAACTAATATCACTGCCTCTTTTTCTCAGCGACGGTATAGTTATTTCAACAGTGTTGATGCGGTAAATTAAATCTTTTCTAAACCGGGCTTCGTTAGCTAACTCTGTAAAAGCAACATTGGTGGCACATATTAACCGTATGTCTATTGGCACCGGTTGATTAGAACCTAAACGTGTAACCTGCCTGTTTTGTAAAACGGTGAGCAGCCTTGCCTGTTGCTGCAAACTTATATTTCCAATTTCATCTAAAAATAAAGTGCCGCTGTTTGCCGCTTCAAATCTGCCCATCCTGTCTTCCTTAGCATCTGTAAAAGCGCCTTTTTTATAACCAAACAATTCGCTTTCAAATAAAGTTTCTGTTAATGAACCGGCATCTACTTTTACAAAAGATTTATTACTGCGTAACGATCTTTCATGAATAGCTTTTGCAACCAGATCTTTACCTGTACCATTTTCTCCCAGTATTAAAATATTAGCATCTGTGGGTGCAATCTTTTCAATTTTTTTAAAAATATCCAGCATGGGTTCACTCTCGCCCAATATGGCTGTTCCAATTGCTGAGTCGTTAGCAAAGCCTGCAGGAGCAAACGTTGCCGATTTTCTTTGTAACAATTCTTTAATGGTTTCCAGCAGCCTTTCGTTATGCCAGGGCTTAATCATAAAATCGCCTGCCCCTTCTTTAAGCGAACGTACCGCCAAATCAATATCGCCATAAGCGGTTATCATTATTACGGCTGTTGCCGGAGAAAGTTCTTTTATTTTTTTTAGCCAAAAAATACCTTCGTTGCCAGTATTAATACTGCTGTTAAAATTCATATCCAGCAGTATAAGATCAAATTCTTTTTTGGGCAATAATGTTTTAATGGCGTCGGGGTTTTTTTCAATCACCACTTCCTTTACTTCTGTTTTTAATAACAGCCTTACTGCGGTTAAAACATCTGTATCATCATCAATAACTAATATGGTGGCATTTTTAAGCAGCATTATTTGTTTTATTTAGCATGATTACATTTCTATGCCAAAAATACAATTGCATGATAACAAAAAACTTATTTATTACAACTTAAAATTAGTGTATCAAAACCGTACACCTGCTGTATCAATACCGTACAGTAACAAAGGTATATTTTTACTAAAGCGTTGATTATTATACAGTTTAAAAACTGGCATAGCTTTCATATACAATCAGCATAATAATAAACTTGTTCTCAGTACAGCCATGAAAATAAATCATCCCGAAGCAAATAACCGGGATGATTTTTAAACAAGGAATGGTAAGGATAAGTAACTTTCAGAAAATTTTATACATGGACAGAGTAATAGAAAAAAAGACCTGGAGCACAAAACGCATTTTAACCATTGCCGGTATTGCGGGTATTGTATTATTAATTGCCGGATCAATTTACTTTACCTCGGGTAAAAGCCGGTTAAATGTAGATACTGAGCGTATCACTATCAGCGAAATAAAAAAAGGGCCTTTCCAGGAATTTATCCCGGTTAACGGAATTGTATTGCCGCAAACCACTATTTATCTAGATGCATTGGAAGGCGGAAGGGTAGAAGAAAAATATGTAGAAGATGGTGCTATTATGAAAAAAGATCAACCCATTTTAAGATTAAGTAATACCGATTTAGAATTGAGCCTTGCCAACCAGGAAACACAAGTGTTTAATGTACTTACGCAAATGAATATTTCGAAAAATAATGCCACACAAAATACTACCGGTAAATTAAATCAAATGGCCGATGTAGATAATGCGCTTGCAGAGGCCGACAGGATTTATAAACTGAATAAAAAATTGTACGACCAAAAAGTTATTGGGCAGCAGGAATTTTTACAGTCGGAAAATAATTACAACTACCAGGTACGCAGAAAAAAATTAGCAGATGATATTTTAAAACAAGATGGCTCATCGGTAAAATTAATGAGTGACCAGGACAGGCAATCATTATCAAGAATGCAAAATACATTAGCATTAATGCGAAAAAAAGTAGGTGATTTAATTGTACGGGCACCGATAGACGGACAACTAACTTCTCTAGATGCCGAAATTGGCCAATCTAAAAATAAGGGCGAAAGGCTTGGGCAAATAGATGCTGCCACCGGTTTTAAAGTAAGGGTAGATGTAGATGAACATTATATTTCAAGAATTTTTATTGGCCTTACAGGCATTGCAACCATTGCCGGTAAAGATTATAAGCTTGGTATAAAAAAGGTTTTTACACAGGTAACTAATGGCAGGTTTCAGGTAGATATGGAATTTAAGGATACCGTTCCGCAGGGCATACGCCGTGGGCAAACATTACAAATACGTTTGGCATTGAGTGATGAAATGCAGGCCATAATATTGCCTAAAGGCGGATTTTATCAACAAACCGGCGGTAATTGGATTTTTAAAGTAAGCGAAAATGGAGATAAGGCTTACAAGGTTGATATACAGCTTGGCTTACAAAGCCCCGATTATTACCAGGTTCTGCAGGGCTTAAACCCCGGCGACAAAGTAGTTACTTCCAGCTATGAAAACTATGGAAACATGCAGGAATTAATTTTAAAAAAATAAATTAATAAACATGAAAAAATTTTTTGCCTTTGCACTTACTGCTTTACTGCTGCTGATTTTAAAGTCTTCATCTTTATTTGCTAATAAAGAAAATTGCAAAACTACAATTTGCAGCAGCACTAAAATTAAATGTACCGAAAACAAAAAAGAAAAGTTCGACTTTTCAGAATTTGAAATTAACCCTTTTACCATTTTAATACCCGGCAATAATTTTTAAAAATAAAAACTATGATCAATATTACCAACCTGGAAAAATATTACAGAACAGAAGAAGTAGAAACTGTTGCTTTAAACAAAATTTCGTTACATGTAAAAGAAGGAGAGTTTGTTGCCATAATGGGCCCATCAGGCTGCGGCAAAAGTACGCTGCTTAACATACTTGGTTTGCTGGACGATCAGGATGGCGGAAGTTTTTTGTTTAATACCATTGAAGTGTCAAAATTTAATGAGCGTAAAAGAGCTGACCTGCGTAAACACAATATTGGTTTTGTGTTTCAAAGTTTAATCTTATTGATGAGTTAACAGTTTTTGAAAATGTAGAGTTGCCATTAATATATCTCGGTATAAAAGCAGCCGACAGAAAAAAAAGAGTAGAAGAAGTATTGGATAAAGTACAGATCATGCATCGCCGCAATCATTATCCCCAACAACTATCTGGCGGTCAACAGCAACGTGTGGCCGTAGCAAGAGCAGTGGTAAATAATCCCAAACTAATTCTTGCAGATGAACCAACAGGTAACCTCGATTCTTCCAACGGTAATGAAGTAATGCAGATGTTAACCGATTTAAATGAACAAGGTACCACAATAATAATGGTAACACACAGTGAGCATGATGCCAAATACAGCCACCGTATTGTGCGTATGCTGGATGGACAAACAGTAACAGAAAATATATTGGTATAAGTGAAAATGAAAAGCTGCCGAACATTAGCCATGACAGGCAGTTTTTATAAAATCAGTAATGCTTCTTATTGAAAACATTATTAATTATTTCATTATCCATTATTCATTAACTAAAGTATAGCCATGTTTAAAAATTATTTAAAAACATTATGGCGCAATATGCAGAAAAATAAACTGCATACTGCTATAAATGTAATTGGTATGGCGGTAGCATTTACCTGCAGCATCCTGCTAATGGTAATGGTATACAACGAATTTTCATTCGATAATTTTCATAAAAATAAAAACCAACTTTTTAAATTATACAGATTTGCCAACGGCCCCGAAGGATTGGATGTAAGCAGTTCGATGGCTTACCCTGCAGCCAATACAGTTAAATTAGAAAATATTGGAATTGAAAAAACAACCCGAATTAAAAATCGTGGCAGAGATATTCGCTATAAGGATAAAACACTGGAACAATCGATACAACTTGTAGATGATGATTTTTTTAGCATGTTTTCTTTTCCGGTGGTAAAAGGTACAACAATGCACCCGCTGGCCAGCACAGGCAATGTGGTGCTTAACGAAAAAACAGCAGGTAATCTTTTTGACAATGAAGATCCGATCGGAAAAACTATTGAAGTAAAAGTGGGCGGCGAGTGGAAAAGTTTGCTGGTATCTGCAATACTAAAAGATGCTCCTCTAAATTCATCAATTAATTACTCAGTGCTGGCACGTACCGAAATCGATCCTGATTACACTGCTTTAAAAGACGATTGGAACAGTACCCATCATAACCTATATGTACAACTAAGCAATGCTGCAACCAGGGCATCTGCAGATAAACAATTAGCAAGCCTTGTTAAAAAATATAATACTGCAGATGTTGACTATTTAAAAAAGAAGGGGTATAAACCTGATGCAGATGGCAACTATGCAGGCATGAAATTATTACCTGTTGATGAAGTGCATTTTAATGCTAAGTTAAATAATGGTAATGCTGTTAGTAAAAGTTTTTTATACATTTTATTATTAGTGGCTTGCGTTATTGTTTTAATTGCCTGTTTCAATTTTATTAATCTCAATATCGGCTTATCATTTACACGAACCAAAGAAATTGGTATCCGTAAATGCCTGGGTGCAGGCAAGCGGCAGGTATGGTTGCAGGTATGGGGCGAAAGTTTAGTAACTATTTTAGCCGCAATGATAATTGGTATTGCCGCTACAATAATTTTAATGAGTGGTTTTAATAAACTGATGCAGGCAGAATTTGATATTTCTTTATTGTATCAGCCTTCTATAATTTTTTATTTGGTAGCAATGCTGCTTTTTGTTTCATTACTGGCATCCGGTTATCCTTCTTATATAATGGGAAAGTTGAAAACAGTTGAAATTTTAAAAGGAAAAATATCACTTAAAAAACCCGGCATATTCCGCAATGCTTTAATTGTTGCCCAGTTTGCAATAGCTATTGTGTTGATTTGTACTACCGTAATTATTTATCAGCAGTTTCAGCATTTACGCAAAGCGCCATTAGGCTATACAACTTCATCACTTATTAGCGTGCCCATTAAAAAATATGAAAAAGGAAATGAAGTAGTTGATAAAATGCGAACGTTGCTGGCAACACAAACTTCTATAACAAGTGTTTCGGGCTCCGATGTAAACTTAGGCGTAGGAGCCGATGGAAGTACCAATCAAACAGGTTATGGTTTTGATTACAATGGTAAATCTGTAAACACTTCTTATATGGCAGCCAACTACGATATTTTAAAAACGTTAAACATTCCTGTAAAAGAAGGCCGTGATTTTTCTACTGCTTATGCTGCAGATACCACCAATTCTGTAATTATTACAGAAAGCATGGCAAAGCAACTGGGCGAAAAAAATGTATTGGGGCTTTCATTTTATGCAGACAGCAGCAGACCAAAATGGACGGTAGTTGGTGTAATACCCGATTTTCATTTGTATTCGATGTACGAAAAAAATGAACCACTAACTATTTCTTTAAGCAGCAATTCATTTATCAGTTATGCTTTAATAAGAGTAAATACACAAAACCCCACCGCTACACTCGACCTTATTAAAAATACTTACGCCCGGGTGGAGCCGAATGTAGAATTTAAAGGTTCGTATGTAGATGAAAACATTGACCGCTGGTACACCAATGAAAAAAGACTTTCTTCTATGTTTTCAATTGCCTCAACTGTGGCCATCATTCTTTCCTGCATGGGATTATTTGGAATGGCATTTATCATCATCAGGCAAAGAGTAAAAGAAATTGGTGTACGCAAAGTGTTGGGTGCATCTGTAAGCAGCGTAACCGCATTAATTACAAAAGAATTTATTAAGCCTGTGCTTATTGCTTTATTAATAGCAACACCCATTGCATGGTGGGCTATGAACAAATGGCTGCAGGATTTTACCTATCGCATAAATATACAATGGTGGGTATTTGTTGCAGCAGGAGTAGTGGCTGTTTTAATTGCTGTACTTACTGTGGGATTTCATGCTGTTAAAGCTGCAATAGCTAACCCGGTAAAAAGTTTACGAACAGAATAAAAAATTATCGCCATGATAAAAAATTATTTCAAAATAGCCTGGAGAAACCTTATAAAAAATAAAGGGTACAGTGCTATTAATATCGGCGGATTGGCAGTTGGCATGGCGGTGGCAATGCTTATTGGGTTATGGATTTATGATGAGCTGTCCTCTAATAAACATCATAAAAATTATGATAGTATATACCAGGTAAAAATGAACCAAACTTTTGATGGGCACAGGGGTACGCAAGATGCACTTCCCTACCCAATGGGTGAGGAGTTGAAAAATAAATATCCTTTCTTTAAAGCTGTAGCAATGTGCGATTGGGGCAGCGATCGTTCATTGGTAGTTGGTAATGAAAAGTTTACTAAAAATGGGCATTTCATAGGCGATCAGGCAATTAATATGTTTTCATTAAACATTTTAAAAGGCGATAAAGATCCTTTAAAAGATCCTTATTCTATTGTAATTACAAATGAAACTGCTACAATACTTTTTGGAGATAAAGACCCTGTTGGGGCAGTTATAAAATTGAATAATGAAGTAGATTTAAAAGTAACGGCTGTGGTAACTAAACAACCAAAAAATGCGACACTTCAATTTGATTTTTTAGTGCCATGGCTTTTACAAACAAAACTACGTGCCGAATTTTTTAAACGTAAGGAAACTGATTGGGGAGATAACTCACAATTAGTATATGTGCAGCTAAAAGAAAACGTAAGTTTTGAAAACACAAATGCACAAATAAAAAATATAGTTTTCAACCATTTTCCTGATGACAAGTTGATGCAGAATAATGTAAAGCCGGAAGTTTTTTTGCAGCCAATGTCTCAATGGCGGCTTTACAATGAATTTACAGATGGAAAAAATAGCGGTGGGTTTATTAAATACATTCGTTTGTTTGGCATTTTTGGTTTAATAGTTTTATTAATTGCCTGCATTAATTTTATGAATTTAAGTACAGCAAGCAGCGAAAAAAGGGCCAAAGAAGTAGGTGTTCGCAAAACAATGGGTTCGGACCGTAAGCAATTAATTTGGCAGTTTTTAAGTGAATCTTTATTGATATCATTATTAGCTTTAATTATTGCCATGGGATTAGTTTTTTTATGTTTACCCTATTTTAATACACTTACTCAAAATGCCATTTCGCTTCAAATGACTAACCTGCTTTTTTGGGTTATTATATTAGCCTTTACATTATTTACAGGTTTACTGGCGGGGAGTTATCCAGCTTTTTATTTATCGGGTTTTAAACCAATAAATGTATTAAAAGGAACGATGAGAATGGGCAAAAATGCCTCCATGCCACGTAAAGTGCTGGTGGTACTGCAATTTACTTTTTCAATAGCATTAATGATCGGAACAATTATAATTTACCAGCAAATTCAACATGCTAAAAACAGGCCGGTAGGTTTCGATAAAAAAGGTTTGATTTCTTTATTTAGTTCTGATGTGTTAGTCAAAAATTTTAATCCGCTTCGCACTGAATTGTTGGCATCAGGAACGGTTACATCCATTTGTAAAACCTCGGGGCCACCTACAGAAATTTGGAGTAATAATAATGGGTGGGAATGGAAGGGTTCGCAACCAGAGGATAAGTCTGCCATATTTAATACCATTGCAACAAGCTACGATTATACCAAAACATTAGGTATAAAAATGAAAGCCGGCAGAGATTTTTCTTCCGATTTCGCTACAGATTCAACCGGGGTAATATTAAATGAGGCGGCTGTATTGCGTATGAATTTGAAAGACCCAATAGGTGAAACAGTAAAGTGGAATGGTAAAAATAAAACTGTAGTGGGGGTTGTGCCAAACATGCAAATGGAATCGCCTTATGGTGAAATAAGACCGCTAACAATTGTGTTTGACAAAGATTGGATTAACTGCCTCACTATAAGAATAAACCCAAATGTTTCGGCTGCTGAGGCTATTAAAAAAATTACGCCAATTTTCAATATTTATAATCCTGGTTTTGCATTTGACTATAAATGGGCCGACGAGCAGTATGCTAAAAAATTTAAGTATGAAGAACTAATTGGAAACCTTTCGTTGGTTGTAGCACTTTTAGCCATTTTTATTTCATGCCTGGGTCTATTTGGTTTATCAACGTTTATGGCTGAACAACGCACAAAAGAAATTGGCGTTAGAAAAGTATTGGGTGCTTCTGTTGCAAACATCACCGCATTACTTTCAAAAGATTTTCTGAAATTGGTTTTCATTTCTTTCATCATTGCATCTCCAATTGCATATTACGCTTTAGCACAATGGCTAAAAGATTATAATTATAGAATTGAAATTGGTATAGGTGTGTTTTTGCTGGTAATGTTAGCGGCTATCACTATTGCCATACTTACTGTTAGCTATAAAGCCATTAAAGCAGCTATTGCCAACCCGGTAAAAAGTTTACGGACAGAATAAAAAAATATCGCCATGATAAAAAATTATTTAAAAATAGCCTGGAGAAACTTAGCGAAAAATAAAACTTTCTCTTTGATAAACATTGCTGGGCTTGCATCGGGCCTTGCCTGCTTTATTTTAATTGCATTGTATGTTGCAGATGAATTAAGTTATGATAAATACAACGAAAAGGCAAGCCGCATTTACCGCATCAATTCTGATATAGTATTTGGTGGAAATAAGTTGCACATGGCCGTTACCTCCGATCCGATGGGGGCAACGCTAAAAAAAGATTATCCGCAGGTGGAAGAATACGTAAGGTTTTATGCTTCAAGCGGAGCAAAGCTGGTAAAAAAAGACAATGCTTTTATAAACGAGGTAAATGTGGCGCATACAGATTCTACTTTGTTTGATGTGTTTACATTACCTGCAATTTACGGTGATACTAAAAATGCATTGAACGAACCCAACACCGTAGTAATAACTGAATCCACAGCAAAAAAATATTTTGGTGCTGCTGATGCAGTTGGTAAAACAATTGAAACAAACGATAATACCAGCACTTTGTATAAAGTAACTGCAGTAATAAAAGATATACCACACAATTCGCATTTTAATTTTGATTTTATTTTTTCGATGGATAATGCAGATTATAATTGGGGACAATTTACCAGCCATAATTTTCAAACCTACCTGCTGTTAAAAAAAGGAACAGATTACAAAGCCTTTGAAAAAAACTTTAATCAGTACATAGATAAATATGTAATTCCTTTTGTGCAGCAGTTTATGAAAATAAAATCTATGGAGGAAATGGAAAAGGCTGGCAATAAATTAGCATACAGCCTTATGCCTTTAACCGATATACATTTGCACAGCGACCGTACACCCGAGCTGAGTGTTAATGGCAGCATTCAGTATGTATATATTTTTTCGGCCGTGGCTTTGTTTGTGCTGCTGCTGGCCTGTGTAAATTTTATGAACCTGAGTACAGCACGTTCAGCAAGCAGGGCAAAAGAAGTAGGGATTCGTAAAGTACTGGGTACCCAAAAAAAATTACTGATCGGCCAGTTTCTAACAGAGTCTGTATTGATGGCAATAATTTCCCTGGTAATTGCCATAGTCATTGTATGGGCGGGCATGTCTTACTTTAATAATCTGTCGGGTAAAAACCTTGCCATAACCGATTTATTAAAACCCGGTTATTTTATTTTATTGCTGCTGTTGCCTGTTGCGGTGGGTTTACTGGCAGGCAGTTACCCTGCGTTTTATTTATCTTCTTTTAAACCTATTGCTGTACTTAAAGGAAAAGTAAATGCAGGATTTAAAAAAAGCAGCCTTCGCAATGTGCTGGTGGTTTTTCAGTTTGCTACTTCCATCATGCTTATTGTATGCACCATCATTGTTTACCGCCAGTTAAATTTTATACAAACAAAAAAATTAGGCTTCAGTAAAGAACAGGTGCTGGTAGTAAATAACACTTATGCATTGGGCAAAAATGCTACAGCTTTTAAAAATGAAATATCAAAGTTGGCCGGGGTAAACAGCGCTACGTTTGCCGGCTTTCTTCCGGTTGCCAACTCTTCCAGAAACGATAATTCTTATTCAAAAGAAGCGGTGATGGATACTAAGAACAGCCTTAGTTCACAAACATGGAGAATAGATTATGATTATATTAAAACGCTGGATATGGAAATGCTAAGTGGCCGTAATTTTTCAAAAGAATATGGATCTGATTCCAGTGCTATTATCATTAATGAAACTGCTGCAAAAGTTTTAGGTTATGATAACCCGATAGGCAAAAAATTATACACCAATGGCAATGGCCCTGCCACAGCAGATCTTATTGCCTTTACAATTATTGGCGTGGTAAAAAACTTTCATTACGAATCTTTAAAACAAACGGTAGGCCCATTATTGTTTCGCCTTGGTGACAGAACCGGTGCAACCGCTTTTAAAATAAGCACCGCCAATGTGCAGGGCCTGGTAAAAAGTATCGAAGATAAATGGAAATCAATGGCATCAGGCATGTCTTTCAGTTACCAATTTTTAGATGACTCATTCAATAATATGTACAGGGAAGAACAACGCACCGGTAAACTTGGGCTAACCTTTGCTGTTATTGCAATACTTATTGCCTGCCTGGGCTTGTTTGGTCTGGCTACTTACATGGCAGAGCAGCGCATTAAGGAAATTGGTATAAGAAAAGTGTTGGGCGCAAGTGTGAGCAATATTGCCGGTATGCTGTCGAAAGATTTTATAAAACTGGTTTTGCTCTCGGCCATTATTGCATTTCCTGTAGCCTGGTGGGCTATGCATAAATGGCTGCAGGATTTTGCATTCAGGGTAGATATTGGTTGGTGGGTGTTTGTGCTGGCAGGTGTTATTGCAGTTTTAATTGCATTAATAACGGTGAGTTCGCAGGCAATAAAAGCGGCACTGAGTAACCCGGTAAAATCTCTCCGTACTGAATGAAGCATCCAATAATTAATAATTTAAAACAACTGTAATGTTAAAAAATTATTTCAAAATTGCTTTCAGAAATTTATGGCGCAACAAGCTCTATAGTTTCATCAATATTTTTGGATTGGCAATGGGCATTGCTGCTTTTTTGCTTATACTGGAATATATAAGTTTTGAAAAAAGTGTGAATGGATTTCATACAAATATATCATCCATATACCGGCTGCTTAACGAAGACCCCAACGGACAAACATGGCCGCAGGTGGAGCCGGGCTGGGCACAAAAAGCAAAAGATAATTTTCCTGAAATAAAAGCCTATTGCCGTTTTGAAGAAGGCGTGGGGCAGGGCATTGTACGCCGCAATGATGATAAAGGAGAATCGTTTCGTGAAAGCAATATTGGATACGCAGAAGGAAATTTCTTTTCTTTTTTCAGTTTCAATTTAAAATCGGGCAGTGCAGCAGCATTTAATAAAACCAATGTTGTTTTTATTTCTCAACTGGCAGCTGCAAAATATTTTGGTAAAGAAAATCCCATTGGCAAATTGCTTACGCTCTCTAATCAATTTGGTAAATCAGTTTTTACGGTAGAAGGTATTTACAGCATTCCTGCTAACTCTGATATAAAATATGACATGGTATTTTCATTGGAAACTTTGAAAAATCCTGCCAACCTTGCTGACAATGGCTGGGCACAACTGGATAACCTCAGTTCTCAATACATCAACACTTATTTTTTGTTAAATAATGGCACAGATTATAAAAAGCTGGAAAAAAAATTAATTGCTCTCCGCAATGAATTAAAGAAAGATAAAGACGGTGTGCTGTTTCGTTTACAACCATTGGCCAATGTTCATCTGCCAGCATCCTTCAGCGATACCTATCAAACAACAGGCAACCTGAAATATGTTTATATACTCGGCGTAATTGCACTGCTTATTTTGCTAATCGCCTGGTTTAACTATATTAATTTATCAACAGCCAATTCATTAAAACGTGCCAACGAAGTGGGTATAAGAAAAGCAGTGGGTGCATCGCAGCAATCATTGGTGCTGCAGTTTCTTGGCGAATCATTGCTGGTAAATATACTTGGCTTTGCTTTGGCACTGGTGCTGGTACAGCTTATTCAGCCATTGTTTAATAATATAATTGGCAGGCAACTTTCGCTGGCTTCACTGCTGTACAGTAAGGTGTGGGTAATGGGTTTAGTTTTGCTGCTGCTGGGCTCCCTGCTTTCCGGCGGTTACACTGCTTTTAATTTATCCGGTTTTAATCCGGTAGAAACATTAAAAGGAAAGCTGATTAAAACAACAAAGGGTGCTATGCTGCGTAAATCACTTGTGGTTGTTCAGTTCAGTATATCCATTGCACTGCTTTTGGCCACAGCACTTATTTATCAGCAGTTGAATTATATGCAAAACCAAAACCTTGGTGTAAATACTGAGCAACTGCTGGTAATTCGTGGACCGGAAGTAGGCAAAGACAGTACTTACAAATTCCGCCGCTCCGCTTTTTGGAACAGCATTGCACAGCAAAGTTTTGTAAAGGAATATTCATTGAGCGGAACAATACCGGGCAACAATTATAATTTTGCAACTTCAGGATTTACACAACCCGGCTCCAAAAAAGGCGATGAATTAAAATCGTATTCATTTGCCATTATAGACAGCCGCTATCTTAATACTTACCAGATACCATTAAAGGCAGGAAGAAATTTTACAGCCGCAGAAACAAATGTAGAATGGAATGACAACAGTAAAGTGCTGCTGAATGAAAAAGCTATACAGGAACTTGGCTTTGCATCTGCAGAAGATGCCCTGCATACAAAAATACAATGGGATGAACGTGCGCTGGAAGTGATTGGTGTAATAAAGGATTATAACCATGCCGGTTTGCAAAAAGCCATTGACCCCATAATTTTTTATCCGCAAAATAACAGTGCCTATTTTACCATCCGGCTAAGTGCAGGTAAAGTGCAGGCCAGCATTGCATCGCTGGAAAAAATTTATAAAACCTACTTCAGCAATAATCCTTTTGAATATTTTTTTTCGGATGAAAATTTTAATAAGCAGTACATCACCGAGCAGCAATACAGCCGTTTGTTTACAACTGCATCCATATGGGCAATACTGATTGCCTGCCTGGGATTGTTTGGCCTGGCCACTTACACAGTTGAATCAAGAACAAAGGAAATTGGCATCCGTAAAGTTTTGGGTGCAAGTGTTTTTAATATTACAAAGCTGTTATCAAAAGATTTTTTAAAGCTGGTGATTATTTCTATTCTGATTGCATCACCCATTGCATGGTGGGTGATGGATAAATGGCTGCAGGATTTTGCTTACCGCATCAGCATAACATGGTGGGTGTTTGCACTGGCTGCATTTATTGCAATAGTAATTGCATTGATAACGGTGAGTTCGCAGGCAATAAAAGCCGCTGTTGCAAACCCGGTAAAAAGTTTAAGAACAGAATAAAACATCACCATGATAAAAAATTATTTTAAAATTGTTTTACGCAATATGTGGCGCTACAAGGGCTATACGTTGTTAAATATTATTGGTATGGCCATTGGAATAGCTGCCATAGTTTGGGGTTATCAAGATTACCGTTTTAGTTTCAGTTTCGATAATTTTCATAAAGATGGAGATAAAATTTACAGGGCCTTATCTTATAAGGAAGGTGCAAATGGAGTGAAAGGAATTTTTCCGATGGCTGCTGTAATGCAGGCACAGAAAGAGTTTTCAGGAATTGAAGAAGTTGTTCGTTTTGATAGCAGGGGACTTAATGTAAAGTTTGATAAGAACGAACCATTTGCAGAACAAGTACATTTTACTGACCCTGCCTTTTTTGATTTATTTAATTTTCCGTTAGTAGCCGGCTCAAATAATATTGCTGATAAAAATGCTTTGCTGATTACAGAAAGAACTGCTAAAAAATATTTTGGTAAAACAGATGCGGTAGGCAAATCATTAATTTTATATTCCGGAGAAACTTATGCAATGCCACTAACCGTAACTGGTGTGCTTAAAGATTTACCGGTAAATTCCACCATGCATTTTGATTTTATTTCAAATTTTGATAATCAATTAAAAGGTGACGGAACAAGGATTGCTCCCGATGACTGGAGCTGGATGTTAGATGCAGCCTATTTTAAAGTGCCTGATGCAGCTGACGCACCACGGCTGGTTAAAGCATTGGATAAGTATATCCCTATTCAGAGAAAAGCAAGGGAAGATTGGAAAACTTCTGGATTTAAATTGATTACATTAAATGAAAATGCTGCTCTTGCCGAATTAGATATTAATAATCTTTATCAAAGACCATCAGATTCTGCTGCATATGGTCCACTCATTCTTGCTTTATTAATTTTTCTTTCCGCCTGTCTTAACTTTTCTAATACTACAGTTTCCCGTGCAAACAGAAGATTGAAAGAAATAGGAATACGCAAAGTAATGGGCAGTTCGTACCGGCAATTAATTTTTCAGATGTTGCTGGAGTGTGGGTTTATAGTAGTGCTTGCAACATTGCTTTCAATGTTATTGAATTATTTATGGTTTCCTGCTTTTAACCAAATGTTCAACGGTGTTAAAATTGTTGCCGACTATTTTCATGATGTTAAGCTTATGCTTTTTATTGGCATTATTATTATTATAACTACGCTGTTAGCTGGCGCCTACCCGGCATTTTATATCAGCCGTTTTAATCCATCCATAATTTTCAGGGGCACTGTTAAGTTTGGCGGAACAAATTTATTTTCCAGGATTATGCTTGGCCTGCAATTGTCTATTGCTATCATAACAGTAATAGCCGGAATTGGATTTGCACGTAATGCCGAATTTCAAAAGAATTATGACTACGGATATAATATTGAAAACACCATTGGTACTATTGTTACTGATACAACTTTATTTGCTGCTTTTAAAAATGAAGTAGCCGCCATTCCGCAGGTAACTGCATTAGCCGGAACAAGAAATCATATTGGATATGGCTACCGGAATGTGGTAGCCGAAGCGGAGAATAAAAAAAACGAAACCAGTTATCTTGAAGTAGGAAGGGATTATTTAAAAACAATGAACCTTAAAATTGCAGAAGGCAGAGCGTTTGATGCACAAATGGAAGCTGATTATACCAGCTCCATATTAATTACACAAAACATGGCAGCCAGTTTTGGTTGGAAAGATAAAGAGGCATTGGGTAAAAAAATATTTATTGACAGTGCAAATTATTCCATTGTTGGTGTGATGAAAGATTTTCATCTCGACATGCTTTTTGACCCTGCTGAACCTGCAGTATTTAAACTTGCAAAAGAAAACAGGTACCAGTTTCTTGTATTACAAACTAAGCTTTCAGATTTAGAATCAGTTTATGCTAAAACAAAAGTTGCATGGAAAAAAATATTTCCGATGAAACCATTTACAGGGTTTTATCAGAATGAAATAAAAGCTGAGGCGTATAAAACAACAAAAAATATTGCGATAATATTTTCCTGGTTTGCTATCATTTCTATTTTACTTACCTCTACCGGGTTGTTTGCATTGGTTTCACTTACCGTTCTTAAAAAAATGAGGGAAATAGCGTTGCGAAAAGTAGTAGGTGCTAATTCCCGGCATATACTTGTTTTAATTAACCGTGGATATTTCTGGATTTTTATTATTGCATCTGCAGTAGGTTGCTATGGCGGCTATGCCCTCACTAAACTTTTGCTGGATATGATTTTTAAAGTTAATTCAGGTATCGAAGTAACAACCATAATTAATTCAGTAATTGTATTGTTTATTATAGTGGTAATTACATCTGGTATAAAAGTGTGGCAGGCAGTAAGGTCTAACCCGATAAAAAATTTAAGGTCTGAATAAAAATATTATCATGCTAAAAAACTATTTTAAAATAGCCATACGCAATTTGGGCCGCAATAAATTATTATCTATTGTAAATATTACCGGCCTTGCTATTGGTCTGGCATGTGTAATACTCATATTGTTTTTTGTAAAAGACGAATGGAGTTTTGATAAATTTCATAAAAACGGGAAAGATATTTACAGGCTGGTGCAAACCACAACCGATACATCGGGTAAAGAATGGCGGCAAGGTAATAGTGGCTTGCCACATGGGCCGGTGTTTGCAGCCGAAATTCCGGAAATAGAAAGTTTTTGCCGCATCAAGGGATGGGAGATGACCACAAAAAACGGAACCGAAGGAATAAAAGCACAGGTACTCTTTGCCGATACTTCTGTTTTTAAAATATTTACACTTGATGTATTGAAAGGCAATAATAGGGAAATGCTGAAAGGCAGAAACTCAGTTGTATTGAGCGAAGATGCTGCCACAAAATATTTTGGCCGTGAAGATGCCATGGGAAAAACGGTGGAGATAGAAGTAGATGAAGAATTGGAACCCTTTGTTGTAACCGGCGTGGTAAAAACTCCCCCACTTAATTCTTCCATTCAGTTTGATATGCTGATACCCTTTGAACGGCAAAACCCAACTGATGCAACCGAACTGAATGAACGAATGAACAACTGGGGCAATCTTTTTTTAAATACTTTTTTTCTGTTGCGTAAAGATGCAGATGTAAAAGCAGCAGAGAAAAAATTATGGACCGTATATCTCAAACACAATGCAGAAAAATGGGCCAAATCTCAAAACCAAAATGGTAACTCAAAACGGGAGTATGCTTTACAGCCTTTTTTTTCGATTCACCTGGATAAGAACTTTTTTGCCAGTAATGGATTAAGTAATTGGAGCGATTCTACATATTCCTATATACTCTCAGGGCTTGCCCTTTTAATATTGATCATTGCCTGTATAAATTTTATAAATATTGCGTTGGCAAGAAGCATGCAGCGGAGTAAAGAAATTGGTATCCGCAAAGTTTCGGGCAGCTCCAGGCGGCAGGTAATTGTTCAGTTTTTAAGTGAATCATTTGTAGTTACTGTTATTGCTTTTGCAACCGCTTTATTATTGGTGCAACTGGCAATACCGTTTTTCAATACCATTGCTCATAAACAATTTAGTTTTTCTTATTTAATACAACCCAGTACCATTGTTATTTTCGTTGCTTTAATATTTGTTGTATCGTTTATTGCAGGGTTTTACCCCGCATTTATTGCCTCCGGTTTTCAACCAGTGCAAACTTTATACAGCCGTGTTAAATTATCCGGCAACAATGTGTTGGGCAAATCATTGGTAGTGCTGCAGTTTGTAATTGCAGTTGCATTAATTATCGGTACTATTATTTTTACCCGGCAATTTAATTTTATAAGTAAATCCGATCTTGGGTATAATTCAAAAGATATCCTTTACCTGCAATTTCCGTGGGGCAAGCCATTAGCATTGCAGCAATTTAAAAATGAATTGGCCAAGAGCCCTGCTATACAATCGGCTGGCACCAAAAGTGGCAACTGGAATAAAACTGTTTTTAAAATAAATGGTAAACAAACCGGCTACACTTATTACGAACACATAGATGATAATTATTTACAGGCGTTGCAGATACCCCTGGCCAAAGGCAGGTATTTAAGTTATGCTAACGTAGCAGATACCGTATCTAACTGCATGGTAAATGAAGCTTTTGTAGAAGCATTTATGGATAAAACAAAAGATCCCATTGGGCAACTGGTTGGCTGGCAGGATGAACTGATTACAATTGTTGGTGTGGTAAAAAATTATCACTCTGCAAATTTTAAAGAAAAAATTGAGCCTGTATATTTTTCATTAGATACCCAGGGCGACCTGTTGAATACCTATGTAAAATATTTTCCGGGCAAAGAAAAAGCTGCAGAGGAAGCTATTTCAAAAGCGCACAAAGCAATTCTTCCTTATGCTAAGCTGGAATATTTTAATATGGATGATTGGCTGATGCAACGATATGAAGAAGATGCCCAATGGAAAAAGATTATCACTGCTTCTGCACTCATTGCCATTCTTATTGCTGCATTGGGTTTATTTGCTCTTACAACATTATCTGTACAGCAACGTGTAAAAGAAATTGGCATTAGAAAAGTATTGGGTGCATCCATTGCAAATATTACCATGATTGTTTCAAAAGATTTTTTAAAACTTGTTTGTATTGCATTAATAATTGCATCACCCATTGCAGGGTGGGCAATGAATAAATGGCTGCAGGATTTTGCATACCATGTTAACATCAGCTGGTGGGTATTTGCCTTTGCCGGCTCGGTAGCATTATTAATTGCAATGGTTACGGTGAGTGTGCAGGCAATAAAAGCTGCCATTGCAAACCCAGTAAAAAGTTTAAGAACGGAATAAAAACATAACGATGATAAAAAATTATTTTAAAATTGCCTGGAGAACAATTGTAAAAAACAAGCTCTACTCCTTTATTAATATTACAGGGCTAAGTATTGGTTTGTGTATATGTATGCTTATTACACTGTTTGTAAAAGATGAATTTAGTTTTGACCAGTTTCAAAAACATAAAAATGAAATTTACCGCCTGGTTGTAAATGAAACTTCTCCAAAAGGAGAAAAAAATAAGTATGGTATTACAGGTATGTTACATGGGCCGGCCTTTCAAAAACAAATTCCTGAAATACAAAGTATGGTGCGTTTTGCACCGGCAAAATTTAATATAAAATATAAAAACGAAATTTTTGTACAGGATGCCAACTATGCCGACAGTAATTTTTTTGAAATGTTTTCGGCAGACTTTATTGAGGGCAATGCAAATAAAAACCTGAGTGATCCATATAGTATTGTAATAGCCGAGAGCGTTGCAAAAAAATTTTTTGGTAATCAAAAAGCAGTAGGCCAAACTTTGGCAATAGAAAGAGATACAGTGTTTAAAGATTATACCATAACAGGGGTAACAAAAAATTCGCCGCAAAACTCAAGTATTCAAATTAATATAATCATGCCTTTTGATTATAAAAATAATGGGGATAATGCATGGATCAATTTTCATTTAAATACTTTTTTTACACTTGTAGCCGGAGCCAATATTGCCAATGTAGAAAAACAATTTGCTGCAATTTTTAATAAAGATGCTGCAACTGAGTTGGCAGAAGCCAAAAAGGATTGGGGCTTCGAAAATCAAATAGCATTTAGTTTGCAACCCTTTTTAAATATGCATCTAAGCCGTGACTACAGGGCTCAAAATGGATTGAAAGAGAGCAGCAATGCGCTGCTGTCTTATGTTTTATCGGGGCTGGGTTTATTTATTTTATTGATTGCCTGTATCAACTTTGTAAATATTTCTATTTCACATTCTTTGCAAAGGGCAAAAGAAATTGGGGTGAGAAAAGTAATGGGCGGGCAACGTAAGCAACTCATCTGGCAATTTATGATCGAATCTTTTTTATTGAACGCAGGGGCATTCTTACTGGCCATTTTTTTAACAAACCTGCTATTGCCGGTATTCAATGACCTTACGACCAAATCGCTTACATTTTCTTATTTGTTTGATATAAAATTACTGCTGATCTTCAGTGGCATATTTTTCTTAACCGTTATATTGGCGGGGTTTTATCCGGCCTTGATTATTTCTGCCTATAAACCAGTACAAATTTTGTATGGCAAATTTCGCCTTACGGGTAAAAATCTTTTATTAAAATCACTTATCGTTTTTCAATTTGGTCTTGCAACCTTTTTTATCATACTTGCCATTATTCAGTATAAACAGGTAAATCTTTTTACTACTAAATATTTAGGATACGATGACAGGAATATGGTACTCATTAACACAGGTGGAACTTCGACAGATAAAGGAACCGTGTTTATGAATGAAATAAAAAAGAATAAAGATGTTGTTGCAATTGCTCCAAGAAATTTAGATACTTGGATTACAATTGTAAATATTGATAAAGGAGAACAAATGGGTCCTGATATGAATGTAGTGGATGAAAATTTTGTAAGCACTTTAGGCTTAAAGATAAAAGAAGGGAGAGCTTTTTCTAAAGCGTATCCTGCAGACAGTACACTTTCTGTTATGGTAAACGAAGCGTTTGTAAAAGAAGCAGGCTGGAAAAATGCCATTGGCCAAAATGTTAAGGTGATGAACCGTGATCCCTACAAGGTAATTGGTGTAATTAATGATTATCATTTTTCTTCGCTATACTCAAAAGTAAGACCGCAACTTTTTACATGCAATAATAACTATGGCAGTTATGGTACTTTCTACATTAAATTAAGCGGCAATAATATTCCGGGCACATTAGATTTTATTAAAGCAAAATTTAAAGAAGTATTTCCAGTAAAACCATATGCGTATGAATTTCTTTCCGACATAAATGATAAACAATACGAGAAAGAATTTCAAATGAAACAAATTATTTTATGGTCGGCCCTCATCATAATTTTTATATCATGTATGGGTTTGTTTGGTCTATCTATTTTAACTACCGAAAAGCGGCGCAAAGAAATTGGTGTAAGAAAAGTATTGGGTGCAAGCATAGGTTCTATTGTTCAAAAACTTTCGCTGCATTTTTTAAAATTAGTATTGCTTGGGTTTGTAATTTTTGCACCGCTGGCTTACTATACCGGCAATAGTTTATTGCAGAATTACCCATACCGCATTACTATCGGCATAAGCATATTTGCTGTTTCGCTTTTTGCCTTACTGTTAATTTGTATAATTACAGTAAGCTATCATGCAATAAAAGCAGCCATTGCAAACCCGGTAAAAAGTTTAAGAACTGAATAGAAGAAAAGGTAAACTGCATTAAAAAATCATTATGTTAAAAAGTTATATTAAGATCGCTTTAAGAAATTTGTTGAGGAACAGGCTTACCTCATTTATCAATATTTTTGGGTTGGGGCTTAGCATGTCTGTCGGCCTCATGATAATGATACGCCTGCAGGATGAATTGAGTTATGATAAATTTCATCCGTCATCCGCCCGTACTTACCGTATTACTTCTGCATATGATAAAAAGGATAAAGAAAAATGGCAAATGGCCAGCACTCCTTTACCATTGATGGGAGCATTAGAAAAATATGATAATACAATAGAGAGCAGTGTAAATATTTATCCGGCACTAAATGGTAAAGCTACTGCGGCTGGTAAAGAAATTTATATTGCTGCGGCTTTTACCGGGCCTTCTTTTTTTAAAGTATTTGGTTTTTCGTTGGCAGCAGGTAATACTGAAACAGCACTGCAAATGCCTAATAGTATTGTAATAAATAAAACCACTGCAGAAAAGTTTTTTGGAAGCGGCAATCCGATTGGTAAAATGCTTCAAATGCCAACAGGTACAAATTTTATTGTTACCGGTGTGTTGAATGATAAGCCCGGAAAATCTCATATTGATTTTGATGCGTATGCTTCTTACAGCACTGTAACGCAAATGGAAAAAGATAAAGTACTGCCGGAAAAATCTAACAACTGGTATGCATTTAATAGTGCTTACACTTATGTTGTATTGAAAAAGGGGATTAGTAAATCTGCTCTTCAATCGCAACTGAATGCAATTACAAATGAAATGAACAGCAATAACAAAGAAGGCGTCAGTGCATTTAATTTGCAATCATTAAACAGTATTACGCCGGGTACCGATCGGCTGGAAAATAATATTGGCCATGGAAGTTCCTGGGGAAAAATTTATACCGAAGCAGGCATGTCGTTACTTATTTTACTGGCGGCGTGTTTTAATTATACAAACCTTACTGTTGCACGTGCATTAACAAGAGCTAAAGAAGTAGGTGTACGTAAAATAGTTGGTGCCAAACGTTCGCAAATATTTACGCAATATATTTTCGAATCAGTTTTACTTTCATTGCTGGCACTTGGCTTAGCATGGATTATACTTGCAGCAATAGTTCGTTATGCTCCTTTTAACGACGACTATGAATTTATTCCATCTACCTTTCATTATAATCTTAACTACATTGGTTGGTCTGTTGTTTATGCGATATTTACTGGCTTACTTGCAGGCTCGTCACCCGCCTGGATATTATCTGCATTTAAACCATTACGGATTTTAAAGAATTTATCTACCGCAAAGATCATGGGAAAGATAGGACTCCAAAAATCGCTTATTGTTTTTCAATATAGTCTTTCGCTGGTATTAATAATTTTCTTGTTTGTGTTTTACAGGCAATTCTCTTTTATGGCGCAGGCCGATCCGGGTTTTAAAAAAGATAATGTAATGGTGGTTCCTGTAAATGGGATTGATGATAAAATAGCGGTGGAAAAAATAGCTGCGGTAAGTGGTGTAAAATCTGTAACTGCATCATCTGCAAAATTCAGTAAACGTTTTAGTGGTATGAGCATGCCTGTGTGGTTAAGCAATAAAAATGATGCTTTAGGTATCAACTATTATTATGCGGATGAAAAGTTTGCATCAGCTATGCAGTTTAGATTTGTTGCAGGTAAAAATTTTACTACTACTTATGCTGATGAAGAAAAGGAGCAATACATTATTTTAAATGAAAAAGCGGCGCATGCCCTGGGCTTTGTAATGCCGGATAAAGCGGTGGGGCAAAAAGTATGGATAAACGATTCGGCTCAACTGGAAATTACAGGAGTGCTGAAAGATTTTAATTATGAAGGGTCAGGAAGGCCAATTGTTCCACTGGCTTTTAGAAATAAAAAAAATGCGTACAACTTTTTGTATGTGCAAACTGAAACAGCAGATAAAAAAGCAATAGAAGATCGTGTTAAAAAAGCATTGTCGGGTTTACCCTCAATTCAACCTTTTAGTGCCAGCTGGTTAGATGATGACCTGGATAACAGCAATTCTCAAACTGCAACGGTATCATTGCTGGGCTTTTTGGGTTTTATAGCTTTGGCAATTGCCAGTTTAGGATTATTAGGCCTTGTAATTTATACCGTGGAAGTAAAGGGTAAGGAAATAAGTATAAGAAAAATTATAGGGGCTAATGAAGTGCAGCTGGTGAAAATATTATCAAAGGGGTTTATAAAATTATTACTTATTGCCGGGTTAATTGCAATGCCTGTCGGGTGGTTACTGGCAACAATGTTTTTACAGAATTTTACTGAAAGGATATCTTTTGGTTTTGTAAATGTGATAGGGTGTTTTTTATTCTTATTAAGTATCGGCCTTTTTACAATTATATCACAAACTTATAAGGCTGCAGTAGCTAACCCGGTAAAAAATTTAAGATCGGAATAAAATTAAAAAAACAAAAACTATGTTATTAAATCTAAAGAAAATTTTTAAATGGGTAACCGTTGGCGGCAGCAGGGTATTTTTATTAAAAGATATTAACCTTGATGTTC
This sequence comes from Ferruginibacter sp., assembly GCF_031391665.1. Lineage (GTDB taxonomy): Bacteria > Bacteroidota > Bacteroidia > Chitinophagales > Chitinophagaceae > Ferruginibacter. Next base: position 13,320 of record NZ_JANMUN010000023.1, on the reverse strand, counting down.
AGGAAGGAGAATTTATTTCCATTATGGGGCCATCGGGTTCGGGCAAGTCAACGTTGCTGAATGTAATTGGTATGCTGGATGGATTTGACGAGGGAGAATATAATTTTCTGCACGAGGGTGTACACAAATTGAAAGAAAAACAAAAAGCACAATTATACAAACAGTATATCGGGTTTGTATTTCAGCAGTATCACCTGATTGATGAATTAACGGTGTATGAAAATATTGAGACACCGCTTATTTACCAGGATCTAAAAGCGACAGAGCGAAAAGCAATGGTAGCAGATATGCTTGACCGTTTTAACATTGTTGGAAAGAAAGATCTTTTTCCTGCACAATTATCCGGAGGGCAGCAGCAGTTAGTAGGCATAGCAAGAGCACTAATTGCAAAACCAAAATTATTGCTGGCAGATGAACCAACGGGTAACCTTAACAGTAAACAGGGCGAAGAAATTATGGACTTATTCAAGCAGTTAAATAATGAAGGCGTTACTATTATACAGGTAACGCATTCAGAAAAAAATGCCACTTATGGCTCCAGGATTATTAACCTGCTGGATGGAAGAATGGAAAATGAGCAAACAGTTTAAAAAAAATAAAATAGTAATCATAAAAATAAACAACATGCGAAGCAGAATTTTATGTGCAGGGTTTTTATTTTTTTCTGTAAATATTTTTGCACAGGAAAATAAAATGACTTTAAAGCAATGCATTGATACGGCTTTAAAAAATAATATACCGGTAAAGCAGGCTGGTTTTCAAGCTGATGCTGCAGCAGTAAATGTAAAACAGGCTAAAGCAAACCTGCTGCCAGATTTAAATGCAGGCTTTGGATATGGTTTAAACCAGGGAAGAAACGTAGATCCGCTTACCAATAATTATATTAACCAGCAATTATCATCATCCAATGTTAACCTCAGCAGCGGCATAACACTTTTTAATGGTATGCGTTTGCAAAATTTAATTAAACAAAATAATTTTGCTTACAGTGCTTTTCAAATGGATTTGCAACAGTCAAAAGATAATCTTACACTTAATGTTATACTGGCTTACCTGCAGGTATTAAGTAACAATGATGTTTTAGAAACCGGCAGAGCACAGGCAGAAGTTACCAAAAAGCAGGTAGAAAGAATGAGTATATTGGTTAAAGAAGGAGCATCTGCCAATTACCTTTTGGCCGATCTTAAAGGACAATTAGCCAATGAACAAATTGCCATCATCAATTCATCAACAGCATTGCAGCAATCAAAACTAAGTTTATGCCAGTTGATGAACAAAGAGTACAACAGTGAATTGCAGTTGGAAAAAACAGGAGTGGAGTTGCCTGCTGAAGTTTATGCAAGCACTGCAACGGAAGTGTATCAAAACGCTTTGCAAAATTTTGCTTTAATAAAAGCTAATGACTTAAAAGTAAAAAGTGCAGATAAAGCCATTAATGTTTCCCGTGCCGGATTTTTTCCACGAATAACTTTAGTTGGAAATGTCGGCAGCAATTACTCCAGCCTGGCGCAAAGTTTAACGCCTACCAATATTACCGAAATACAAACCGGCAGTTATGTAGTGATAGGCGGCAATCAAAATGCAGTTTTAAGAAAACAACAAAATTTTGATGCTTACAAAACGGGCTATGCAAAACAATTGAATAATAATTTAGGAACTTTTGTGGGCATCAATATGCAAATACCTTTATTCAATGGTTTTCAAACAAAAAATAATATTAAGCTGGCAACAATCAATTTTAAAAACACACAACTGGATGCAGACAATGCGAAACTTCTATTAAAACAAAATGTTGAGCAGGCGCATCTTAATATGACGGCATCTTATGAAAAATATAAAGTACTTACAGAGCAGGTATTAAATTTTGAAGAATCTTTCCGGGCTGCCGAAGTGAGGTTTAACACTGGTGTAATAAATTCAGCTGAATATCTTATTACAAAAAATAATCTTGACAGGGCAAAAATAAATTTAACACAGGCAAAGTATGAATATAATTTCAGGGTGCAGGTACTAGATTTTTATAAAAACGATTAAAAAAATAAATGATAATACTTTCCAACCCGTTGAAATTCATCGAAATTAAGTTCAGGAATTTTACAGGCAGTAAGACAGACTAAAGCATTTATTTTGATTAAGCGGCCTCCTCTATATTTAGAACCGGATAATCTGCTTCTGCAGATTGTCAGTATAGTTTATTATATTTAATCTTAACTAAGAATAATTAATTAAAATTTACACAATCACTACCCATTTAAATCCCTTTCATCTATGCACCAACGAATGTTAATTTTTATTCTTTTGCTTTTTATTCTGCAAACAAATAGTTTTCTCAAAACAAATTCAATAACCTCAATTTTCAACTGGTTGATAATTTTGCCCGTTCGGTAAAGTATGATACCGATTTGGCTGCCTTAACCAATAAATTAACCATTCCGTATGCCGACAGTATTTCCAAACTTCGGTCAATATTTATATGGATAACCGATAATATTGAATATGATTATAAATTATCAAATAGCGGCGATGATAGATGGAGGCACTTTTCCTGCAAGGGAAATAAAGAAACTTGTGCCCAGGCAAGGCTTGAATGGGAAAATGGAGTACTGGAACATGTACTTAGCACAAAGAAAGCAGTATGCAGCGGGTATTCATTTCTGTTTAAGAAAATGTGCAACATTATTGGTATTCAAAATGAAATGATACCTGGATATACAAAAATGGGACCTCAGCATATTGGGATACCTTTAAATGTAACTCATGACTGGAACATTGTAAAAATGGGAGATGAAACTTTTGTATGTGATGCAACATGGGCATCTGGTGGTGTAAAAGTAAATGAAGAAACAGGAAAGCCATACGAATTTGTAAAACAATATCAGAACTATTATTGGTTAACACCTTTAAATAAATTTGCACGCAATCATCATCCTAAAGATGCTAAATGGATTTTAGAAAGTAATGCTACAAAGGAATCTTTTTTTAATGCCCCTTATTTTTATCCTGGAGAATTATCAATTAATATTGAAAGAAATTTACCCGACAGTGGTGTAATAAAAAGTAAAGTTGGAGATACTATACATTTTGAATTTACTTGTAATTACCAAGTACAAAAGATACATGTTACCACTAATAATTACAGAAACACAGAGATGTTATTTTCGGGCAAATCGCAGCAGTCTAACAATATTTATAAATTCGATTATGTAGTTAAAGAAAATTCTTTGTACTACATCGATATATTATTTGATGAAAAAAAAGCAATCAGGTACAGGGTAAAATATTAATGCTATCCAATCTCCTTCACCTTACTAATCATAAAACTTATACCTAAACCTAAAAATGCAATCGTCATAAAAGAATATTGGAGGCCTGCAAGCTGCGCTATATAACCAATTAGTGGCGGCCCCATTAAAAAACCTAAAAACCCAATACTGCTAACTGTTGCGATAGCAATGCCACTGGGAATATTTGGCGCTTTAGCAGCAGTGCTGAAGATGAGCGGCACAATGCTGCTAACGCCAAAGCCCACCAGTAAAAAACCAACCGTAGCTGTAATTAATTGTGGCAATAAAACGGCAAGCATCATTCCGCAAAAAATAAGTACCCCACTTATTTGCACCATTTTTTTTCTGCTGAATTTTTCTGCCAGTTTATCGCCGGTAAAACGGCCCGTTGCCATAGCAATCATAAAAGCTGCGTAACCCAGTGAAACTAACGAGCCATCAGCCTTTACCACCTGTTTAAAATAAACACCACTCCAGTCGAACATGCAACCTTCGCAACTGAGGCAGCAAAAACCAATGATACCCAGTTTTAATAACAATCCCTGCGGAAGCCGTATTGTTTTAAAAGATGACGCATTCTTATTAGTAACAGTGTGCAGCAAAAATTTTATAAAATAAAGTTCGAGCAATATTACAAAAGCAGCAACAATACAAAAATGTAAATAAGGCGATACATTTAATTTCATCATCAGCCAGCCAAGTATGGCACCGGTAAAACCAGATGTACTCCATACACCATGAAACGACGACATGATGGAACGGCCATACATCGCCTCTGCATTTACACCCTGTGTGTTTACCGAAATATTGCAGAGGTTACCGCACACACCAAACATAAAAAGGCATAATGCCAAATGCCAGGGCTTTGTTGCCAGTCCAATATTAGTTAATGCAATGGCATAACAAATTGCTGCAATACGCAAAACTGCTTTGCTGCCAAACCTTGTTACCGCCCTGCCGCTAAAAGGCATGGTGAGTATTTGCCCGATGGGCAGGCCTAATAAAATACTGCCTAATGCAGCTTCGCTTAAATGCAAAGATGTTTTTAAATCCGGTATCCTGCTGGCCCAGCTGGCAAAACAAATGCCCTGGCAAAAAAAGAAAACAGAAACTGCAATACGAATTTGCAGTTTAGAATATGCGGGTATTAAAGTAGTAGCTGTTGTCAAAACGTGTAGTAATGACACAAAGATAAATTAAAATCGTTGCCGTCAAAATTCAACTGGCTTTTCTACTATACTCATTAATCTTAACATTATTTGCTAAATGCTGTTATTGGCAAAGTCAACATAGCTTTTACTATAAAAATAAATACAGAAAAACCTACGTAAATGATAAGTAAGATTAAATATTTACTACAAAATCTTTCATTAGTTTTCTCACTTTTGGCGCTTTAGCTAAAAAATCATTCGCTTCGTCACGGTATCCCAGTACCAGCATAGCAATGCTTTTTAATCCCAGTTTTTTCAAGCCTAATAATTCGTCAAATGCAGCTGGGTCAAAGCCTTCCATTGGTGTAGCATCAACAGCTTCGTTAGTGGCAGCAATAAGTGAAGTTCCTAAAGCTATGTATGCCTGCCTTGCGGCCCAGTTAAAATTTTCTTCTTCTGTTCTGTGTAGGATAGAGGTAACCAGCCGGTCTTTAAAAACAGCTAAACTTTCTGGTGCAACATTTTTTACAGTGGCTTGCAGTGTAATAAAATCGTCAATGTCCTGTGCCGTTATTTTTTCAAAAGCTGCAAAAATAAGCAGGTGTGATGCTTCTGTAATTTGTGGTTGGTTAAATGCCAATGGTTGCAATTGCTTTTTTAGTTCACCCCCCTCTACCACAATAATCTTGTACGGTTGCATACCTGCAGAAGAAGCTGATAAACGGGCGGCTTCTAAAATGCTATTTACTTTTTGTTGAGGCACTTTCGCACCGGTCATTCTTTTTACAGCGTAGCGCCAGTTTAAATTTTCTATTAGTTCCATTTTTTATTTTTTTAAATATTTGTTATTAACTGCAATGTTTGATGAGGTATTAGCTTGCTACTGAAAGTTGGTGTTGTTTTTTAAGGTAAATATTTGATACAATTAAAACTGCCAAAAAAAATATTGGTGTTATAACCATGGCAGCCGCATCACCACTGCTGGCGTGTGCAATACTTGCCGAAATAAAGGTGATACCAAAACCTGCATAAGCCCATTCTTTTATTGTTACTGGAATAGCAGGAATAATTAAAACAAATGCACCTAAAATTTTTGCTATAGCCAGTTCAATTCTAAAATTATCTGAAAAGCCGAGGTGTTTAAAGCCTTCAGCCATTTGTGGGTTGAATAAATAGTTGTACGCACTGAAAACCATCATCACCGCAATAATACCCGTGGCAACCCAGTAAATTATTTTATTCTTTTTCATTTTTATTTTTGTTGGTGAAAATTTGTTTGATAGTGCAAACTTATGTACATTTACTATACTTTATATAGCACTATCCTAAAGTATAGCACTATACTCTGGGATAGTAAAAAAATATTTATCATGGCCACAGTAATAAAAAAACAACAGCACGATCCAAAACAATGTGCAAGTATGTTATTGCCGGTAAGGGATGCATTGGATTTTTTAAATGGTAAATGGAAAATACCTATTATCATTTCTCTATCTTTCGGTAATAAACGATTTAAAGAAATGGCAACAGAAATACAGGGCATTACTGATAAGATGTTATCGAAAGAGTTACGTGACCTGGAGCAAAATCAATTGGTAAAGCGTACTGTTTATGATACCGTACCGGTAAAAGTAGAATATTCACTTACAGATTATGGCAGTTCGCTGGATAAAGTAATTTCAGAATTACGGGCATGGGGAGTGCAGCATCGTAAACGCATCATGAAGAAATAGCATGCAGTAAATAATATATTTTTCCTGTCAGGATACAACAGGATACCGGCTAAATCTTTATAGTGTACTTTACAAGCTTAACAATTGTTTGCAATGATAAAGACACTAACCGCACTGAAAAGTATTTTTCCTGTTTTACTTTTACTCTCTCTGAATGCTTTTTCACAAAACCCAAAAATGGATTGGGTAAATAAAGTTGGTGCAAAATCTTTTCTAACTTCTAAAAAAATATTTAGTGTAAATGATTATGGTGCCTTAAGCGATACTGTAACCATAAACACCAAAGCCATTCAAAAAGCTATTGATGCCTGTGCAGCCCATGGCGGCGGCATGGTAACTTTTAAACCCGGCACTTATGTAAGCGGCAGCATCTTTATTAAAAGCAATGTGGTATTGCAAATTGATAAAGGCGTTTTAATATTGGGTTCACAAAATTTTGTCGATTACCCAGACATTAATACAAGAATTGCCGGATTGGAAATGGTATGGCCTGCAGCATTAATAAATTTAATTGATGTAAAAAATGCAGCCTTAACCGGCAAAGGCATTGTAAATGCAAGAGGTAAATTTTGCTGGGATAAATATTGGGCTACCCGTAAAGACTATGATGCAAAAGGCTTGCGCTGGATTGTGGACTATGATGTAAAGAGAGTAAGAACAGTACTGGTACAAAATTCAGAAAACATTTCTGTTAAAGACCTCACTTTTAAAAATGCCGGCTTTTGGACGGTGCAATTATTATACAGCAAACAAATAACTGTTGATGGAGTGGTGATAAAAAATAATGAAGATGGCAGCGGGCCAAGTACAGATGGTATTGATATTGATTCATCAACATGGGTGTTGATACAAAATTGCGATATTGATTGTAACGATGATAATTTTTGTTTAAAAGCAGGCAGAGATTGGGATGGTTTGAGGGTAAATAAACCTACAGCTTATGTGGTAATTAAAAAAAGTATTGCAAGGAGAGGAGCAGGCCTTGTAACATTGGGCAGCGAAACTTCCGGCGGCATTCATCATATTTTAGCAACCGATTTATATGCCAAACATACCGACAATGGTTTAAGAATAAAATCTGCCTTTACCCGTGGTGGTGTAGTGGAAGAAATTTATTTTCAAAACTGTGTATTGGATTCTGTACGTAATGTTTTTCAATTTAATTTAAACTGGTATCCGGCGTACAGTTATTCCGAATTGCCCAAAGGTTATGTGTACGATTCTATTCCTGATCACTGGAAATCGATGTTGCAAAAAGTTACACCGCCGGAGAAAGGCATTCCTGCTGCAAAGAATTTTTACATCAGCAATATCACTGCCACACATGCAAAAATTGTTTTCGATGCTGTGGGTTATCCGCAATCCACTCTTAAAAATTTTGTGTTCACAGATAGCAAAATTTCTGCAGCAGTGTTAGGCACTATGGAATATATTGAAGACTGGAAGTACAATAATTTTAACATCAGTATTGATAAAACTGCGCCGCCTGCAAAAGTAACCGGAATAGAAAACCAGGAGCGGTTGAAGTAATGATTTATTTTGTGCCAGGTAGAAGTATTGCTTATTCGTTTTGATATAAATAATGCAACATTTTGAAAAAGAAGATATTATTATTTACGCACAGTAGTTGCCACAGGTACATTTACTAATAAAATTGCTTAGTTTCCCTCATAAAAATATTGGGTGGATGTTTTACTTTTACAGTAGCATTTATTTCTTTAATCCACCTAAAATATCTTTTATGAAAACTCTTTTTACACTTTTAGTTATTGCTTTTGTTTTCGCATCATGTGCCCGTTCAGTAACTATGTCGCAGGCGGCAAATAATAATTACAGGAGTTCAAGAAGTGTGAGGTAACTTTTAAATTATAATTTTTGAACCTTCATTTCTCAAACCATTTGTTGCAAAAGTGCAATTTGCTGAAGTTGGGGAATTAGTACTCTGTCTTGTGCAATGCTACTGATTTTTCGTTTACGAAAATATCAAGAACAATAATTTCACTTTGTTCATAAAACCCAGAGTTTCAGTACAATAAAATTGATGCTGCTGATTGTTTCAATTCGGCTCCACCCTAATATGCTTTATTAACTTTGTAAACTATGTATTGTTTATAATAGTTACCCTCAATATTTAGTATTAATTTTTTTATGCTTCTTTATTGATAATGTTGTAAGAAGGCCAAGAATTAATTGAAAATAAAAAAGCCGTGTCCTGCCAATAGTACTGCAATATTATTCCAATTGCATTACCATTACTGCAGACACGACTTAGATCTCTAAACAAAACCGGGGCGTTTACATTAGTTCATTACTTATCCGATGTAAGTTTAATTTCACCGGCATCTGTATAGCGGTCATTTTCCACCACTATATTTTCTACTGCCGCATCTTTATAGCCTTTAGTTGCCTGTACATATACCTTCCAGCTACCAGGTTTTACATTTAAAGAAAATTTGCCTGCAGCAAGTACAGCAGCGACAGAATCTTTTCCACTGATAGCCCATACTTTACTGGCTCCATCTGCAGGTGTTATAGTTCCGTTAATACCCGACGTTGTATTCTTACGGGCAATAAATGCACTCGTTGCAATAATAGTTGCAGCACATAACATTATACCAATTTTTTTCATAGTGGTAATTTTTTAAAAAATGAATAAATAAATGAGGTAAAATTGTATGGATAAACTGTAGTGCTTTTAATTTAAAATTGCTTGTAGTGAATAAAAACAACTACCGTGCCATCAGCAAAAAATGTTAGAAATTAAGGGAGTAAATTTCACAGTTTGTTTACATTTCAAATTCCCAAACTGTTTTGTAAGTGCCGTATTTTTCTATGTAATTTAAAAAGGAAGTATAAAATGCATCGGCGCCAATGGTGGCGCTATCGCCAATTACAAATAATTTTTCTTTGGCCCTTGTAATCGCCACATTCATACGGCGGTAGTCTTTTAAAAATCCAATATCACCATCGTCATTGCTTCTTACTAAAGATAAAATAACGATCTCTTTTTCCTGCCCCTGAAAACTGTCGATAGTACTGATACGCATTTGTTTGGGCAATATATCTTTTGCAGCAGCAACCTGCCCGGCATAAGGCGAAATAAAAGCTGTATGCAAAGGCTCTAATGATTCTGTTTCTATCAGCTTCAATACTATTTGTAATTCACCTTCATTTTGTAAACTGCTGCCATCGCTGCCATGTTTTTCATTATAACCCGAACCTGCAGTATCAATAAAAAAAATATGTGCTCCGGTGTTGCTGAGGTGAGTTGCAGATTGCAATAAACCATTGTAAAAATAATTACTCGAAAAACCTGCAATGGCTTCTCTCATGCGATATTGAGTATTTAGTAAAAAAATATTTTCAACTGTAGCAATACTCACTTCTAAAATAGATTTGTTTAAACCCAGTCTTGCCGCTTCATTGCTTAATACGGTAGGGGGGAGTTGCAAATGATCGCCTGCTAAAACATATTTTTGCGCCAATGGAAAAATGCACCAGGCCAATGGTTCAATGCATTGCCCGGCTTCGTCAATTAAAAGTGTATGAAAAGTGAGGTGATTAATTTTTGCATCATACAAACCAACAGGCGTTCCCAAAATTATATCTGCTTCAGTATATAACTTTTCTTCGTTGTAAGCCTGCAGTTTTTTTATTTCGGTTCTTATATTTTTTACTTCTTTAAATAAGAGATTGCGTTGTTCCCTCTCTGCTTTGCCAAAACTTCTTTTATATTTCAATGCCATCTTTCTAAATTCTTCGGCACGTATTTTTAATTGCTTAATTTCTTTCAGTTGTTTACTGTTGTTTAATTTTCCTTCTGGCGTATGCATGAAGATTGTTTCATCCACCTTACTGGTATTGCCCACCCGTAACACTTTTAAATTTTGTGCAATTAATCCTTTAGCAATATTATCAACAGCGGTATTACTTGCTGCCGATACTAAAATTTTTTCTCCGGCCTTTACTAATTGAACAATGGCTTCAACAAGTGTTGTTGTTTTACCGGTACCCGGCGGGCCATGTACAATAGTTATATTTTCATTTTGTAAAATAGCTTTAACAGCCTGTTGCTGACTTTCGTTTAAATTTTTATTATTAAAAGAAAGAGAAACAGCATTTATAATAATTTCATTTTTATCACTTGAAGGCTCATCATGTAATTGTTGAAATAATTTAAACTGTTCTTTATTATGCTCTAAATTATTCAGCACCGTTTTCATAATGGTTGTAGTGCGCTGGTCGGGTGCTAATTTTATTCCCACTCCATCATCTTCAATCCAATCCGGAAAGTCGGGAGCAAACAAACGGAACTCACCCGTTTTGCCATCCAAATTTATTAGTACACCTTTCACCGGTTCTTCTCCTGTACAAAAACACTCTATTGCTGCGCCATTTTTAAATAAATTTATTTCGGCAGGAAAATTTAAACGAAAACTTATTTCCGGATAATCGGCGTAACCAAAATTTTTACGGGTAATTACAATGGGATGCAGCGCCAGGCCTTCGGCTTTTAACGATTTTAAAGTATGCTGCTGATCTAAACTGTATCTTTTTACCTGTTCTTTTTCTTCTAGGTTTATACATTCTAATAACCTTAAAATGTGCGGATGTGTTGCTGGCATAAAGTGAAAGTAAATAAAGCAATGTAAATAAAAAATAAGCAAAAAAATACTTTACCTTTTTGCTCTTGCGTATTGATCCGGCCATGCAATATCTTCTGCTAATTCCTTTGCTGCATGCAATGCAAAATAAGGGTCACGAAGATGTTCTCTTGCCATAATTATGATATCAGCCTGCTGCTGGTTTAAAATTTCTTCGGCTTGCTGTGTACTGGTAATTATCCCCACTGCACCAGTTAATATACCCGTTTGTTTTTTTATTGCAGCGGCAAATGGCACCTGGTAACCCGGCGCAGCAAGTATTTTTGCATAAGGCACACAGCCGCCTGATGAAGCATCAATTAAATCAATACCCATAATTTTTAAAATTGAAGAAAGCTTTACAGAGTCATCAATCGTCCATCCACCCTCGGCCCAATCGCTTGCCGAAATGCGAACAAAAAGAGGCGCTGTTGAAGGCCACACTGTTTGGATTGCTTCAATAATTTCAATTAAAAATTTTATCCGGTTTTCAAAACTACCGCCATATTCATCCGTGCGATGATTGCTTAAGGGAGATAAAAATTCGTTAATAAGATAACCATGCGCTGCATGAATTTCGATTATTTTATATCCTGCTTTTATTGCTCGTACTACAGCTAATTTAAAATCATTTACTAATGCCACAATTTCATTTTTTGATAACTCATGCGGTATCATATCATCTTCAGTAAAAGGAAGGGGAGAAGGTGCAACAGTTTGCCAATAATTTTCGCCTGATTTAATTTGCTTGCCGCCCAGCCATGGTATTTCGCAACTTGCTTTACGGCCTGCATGTGCTAACTGAATACCGGCAACGGCTCCGTTGGAATGTATAAAATCTACAATAGTTTTCAATTTTTCGATATGCTCATCTTTCCAAATACCTAAATCACCATAAGTAATTCTGCCATCTGCAGAAACAGCAGATGCTTCCTGTATTATTAATGCAGCACCACCAACAGCACGACTGCCCAGATGCACCAAGTGCCAGTCGTTTGCAAAACCATCCTTGCAGGAATACTGGCACATTGGCGAAACCACAATACGGTTTTTAAGTGTAATATTTTTTATAGTTAAAGGAGAAAATAGTTGGCTCATGAGTATGAAATTTATTCAGGTGAAAGTACCGAGGAAGCTTATGATAAAAAAATATTTGAAGAACAGTTAACATATAAAAGTTCTTGTAAAGTCTTCTAATGGAATGGAAATAATCGTTGAAAAATCAATCATTAGTCCCATTTTATTAGGCATTTATTACGGGTTTATATCCGTTTAAACAACTATTTTGCCATTGGTAAAAATAGAGATTTTAATAAAAATGTAAAATACTACAACTTTAAATAATAGATTATCAATTGTTTAACTATACAAATCGGTATTGTCCTAAGGCTATTACTACCAAATAACATACTACTTTGTTTTGCATAGTACCATATATCACCCTATCTTTGTGTTATCAAAGCAAATAAAATTAAAACCATTAAAAATTAAAGTCATGAACACACAAAACACCAGCTTATTCACAGCAATAAGCAAAGCAGCAACTAAAAAATTAACCACAGTAGTTAATGAAACACTGGCGTTTAATGTTATCCAAACAAAAGCATTTACAGCAGCCGATTTATGGAATATTCAGCGCCAAAGAAAAAGCAGCCTGCAAAGAAGGCATTATGCTTAATTAAAAGTTATTGAAAGGTGCAAGTGTTTAGTATATCACTTGCACCACAGGCTGAAAAGTGAGTTACTTAAGATTCTTTACTTCCATATTTTTTATTACTGCTACAAAGTTTTCTACTGCTAAATAAAGTTAGCTTTACAAATACAAATGAGCATTATAAATGGTAACGGATCAGCAGGTAATTGAACAAACAAAAAAATGGATTAACGATGTAGTAGTGGGTTGCAACTTTTGCCCTTTTGCAGCCACAGTAATAAAGCAGCAAACTGTGCATTACCGGGTGGAGGTAAGTACAGATGCAAATGTTTGCCTGCAGACTTTTTTACTGGAAGCCATGAGAATGGATGATGATGTAACTATCGAAACCAGTTTTATTATTTTTCCCAATGCCTTTCAGCAATTTGATGATTACCTGGATATAGTTTCGGTAGCCGAAAAATTATTACAGCAAAATGGCTATGAAGGCATTTACCAAGTGGCCAGTTTTCATCCTTTATATTTATTTGCAGGATCTGTAGAAAATGATGCAGCCAATTACACTAACCGCTCTGTATATCCCATGCTGCATTTATTACGTGAAGCCAGCATTGATAAAGCTTTACAAAATTATAAGCACCCAGAAAATATCCCCGATACCAATATTAATTTTGCCAAAGAAAAAGGGTTGGTGTATATGAAGATGCTGAGAGATGCCTGTTTATGATGCTGATTTCTTTGGTCATCCACTAACTGTTATTTTATTTCTTCCTACTAACTCTCCATACAATATTACTTACATCATCCGTTATTAGCATGGAGCCATCATCAAGAATGGCAACACAAACCGGCCTG
>NZ_JANMUN010000011.1:0-29014 GCF_031391665.1 Ferruginibacter sp. | reverse complement strand
GTAATGGATCGAAAATGAGTCTGGCGACCTTGCAGCTAAATCAATGACAGGATCAAATTCCCTGATTGCTGCATTTCGTAATCCCATTTTTGTCAGCACATTTATCATGTTGGTTTCATCAAACATATACTTATGCTCTGTGCCCATATAGGCAATATAATTTACCCAATCTATCAGCGATCCTGTTTCATTAAATCCGGGAGCATACACCGGTTGATTTTTTGCAGCAAAACTTTCGTCTTTATTAGAGTAGGCATCAATAAACAATCTTGCATTAGGAACGCAAATTGAAAATACGCCACCAGGTTTTAATACCCTTTTACATTCTGTTAATAAAATTTCAATTTCAGGGTAGTGCAGGTGTTCAAATAAATGAGAAGAGTAAATTTTTTCAATACTGTTATCAGGGAAAGGGATGCCATTTCTTAAATCCCAAACTAAATCGCATTTATGACTGTTATCCAAAGTTGTCCAGCCATCGGTTCCTTTTTTTTCTCCTGCACCAATTTCAAGAAAAATCTTTTCCTGTTGTAGTAGTTTTTTTATTTTAATTTTTGATTGCTGTACCAATTTAAACCTGTACCCTTTTTCAAGAACAGCATAAATATTTTTGGGTAGTATCTTTCTTAATTTCTTTCTCATTTATATAAAGCTATATTAAATTGATGGTTATATTTTTTATACCTGCATTCAAATTTTACATAACACCCTTTCTTACCGCCACAATATTTTGAAAAGCAAAAATTTCATGTAAAAGTGGCCTGTATTTACCCAGGGGATACATGCTGTTGGGTAACAACCTGTAAAAATCAAAGCCGGGTAATACATTTATAATATCCGATAAAAAAGTTCCCGACATAATATTCATTTCGTTAAACTCAATTTGAATAATGTCAATCATATTATTGGCTATACAATTTGCTGCGCCTTTAAGCACATTCAATTCATTACCCTCGGTATCAATTTTTAAAAAAGAAATGTTTTTAAGGTTATTTTCATTTACAAACATATCAACTGTTGTAAGCTGAATGTCTGTTTCTTTTACTTTGTATTCGTGAATTTTTTCAATCACACTTTTATAAACGCTGGCATGTTCCGATCCATCATTTTCGGCAGAATCATAAATTTTAGTAGTCATCGGCGTTTCGCCCAAGCCCATATTTACCGGATGAAATTTATTTACCGCTGCATTTTTACTTAACAGGGCAAAAGTGGCCGGGTGTGGTTCAAATGCATAAATGGGTGCAGCAGCCCCTTTCTCTAAAAGTAAAACGGAATAATTTCCTACGTTGGCACCCACATCAAAAATTGCACCTGACGATAACTTATTTTTTGCGATTAAAAATTCAATAAAAGAAATCTCACCACTTACGTTTCCATTTTCGTAATTCAATATTCCCATGCCGTGTACACTAAGTTTATACAGCAACCTGTTTAAAGGAAAGAAAACTTTTCTTGCAAATAAAAAAACATATACTTTTTTTAAAGTGGTGTATGCCGACATGGAGATAGTTTATATTTTAGTTTTATTTTTTTTGCCAGTACCCAATAATATCCGCTAAACTTTGTTCCAGTGGTATTTCCGGCTGCCAGCCAAAATCTGTTTTCATTTTTTGGTACGAGCCTGTAATTTTTCTGTTTTCGTTAGGGCGGATGAGTTGCGGATTTACTTCCGTTTCAATAGCAATATTCAACTGCCTGCTCATAATAGTGATAATATCTTTTAAAACAGTGCCCTTACCCGAACAAATATTATACACCGAATTTTTTTTGCCCTGTTTTAATAAAATATAATACGCTTTGGCCACATCACGTACATCCAAAAAATCACGGGTAATAGATAAGTCGCCGGTAATTATTTTCTTTTCTTTTTTATCATCATTAGCAATTGCTACCAATTGTTTTGCAAAAGAAGAAATAACAAATTTATCCAATTGCCCCGGGCCAATATGATTGAACGAACGGGTAATAATAATGTCAACATTAAATCCTTCGGCATAAATAGCAGAAAGCATTTCCTGCGCCACCCTGGCCACCGCATAAGGGCTAACAGGTTTTAACTGGTGAGCTTCTGTTAATGGTAATTCTGCTTCGGTAACCTCGCCATATTCTTCGGATGAACCGATAGATAAAATGCGGCATTTAATTTTATATGCCCTTACCTGCTCCACTACATTTAAAAAAATGTTGGTGTTGTTTACAAAACTTTCTAAAGGGGTTTGCCAGCTTAATGCTACACTGCTTACCGATGCCAGGTGTAAAATATATTCCGGCTCAAAATCGCTTATAATAATGCCTACTGCATCTTTATTTAAAAGATCTATAAGTTTAATAGTGATTTTTAAATTATGGTAACGGCTTTTATCAAAGGCATCCATATTTCGGGCAATACCCATCACTTCAGCACCGGGTTCTTTCACATTTAAATAATCTAAAAAGTGTGAACTGACAAAACCTGTTATACCTGTTATTAATATTTTCATTATTAATTATTTTTTTGCAGGATGCCTGCTGCTTTTGCTGCAATTTTACCCCAGTAAAAATGATTAAAAAATGCTTCGGGTATTACCGAAGTGGTATTGCTGCTTACCACTTCACTTACAAAATTACTCCAGTTATCGTCAGCAATTATTTTCATTTTTTCTCCGGTAATAGAAAGAGGTACACCAATAGCGCCGCTGGTGGTAGTTACTACATTCATATTGTGCCCCAGCGCTTCTACCAATTTTGTTTTTATTCCACCGCCATCCATTACCGGGTTTATAAGCATATCAGCGCCTTTATAAAACAAAGTTATGTCATCAACAAAGCCTGCATAAATAATGTTTTTATCAGCATACTCTTTTAAACTGTTGTAAGATGCGGAAAGATTACTGCCGCAAATAATTATTTTATATTTAAAATTATCACTGGTCAGCAGCAAAGGATTTATTTTGGTAAGAATGGTATCCAATGCATCTGTATTGGGTTTGTAATTTAAAGAACCATTGAACAAAATAATTTTTTCATCTGCTGCAATATTGTGTAAAGATGAAATGGTTTCTTTAGCGGCAACTCTTTCAGCAGCCGTTGGCGGGCCGGTAAGCTCAAACCCATAAGTAATGATGAAACATTTTTCCGGGGCTAATTTATATTTTTCAATGCCGTATTTTTCATCATCCTGCTGAATAAAAAAATTATAATCTGCAAAGCGGTGCGTTATTCTTTCGTAATGCCATAAAATGCCCCACCACCATTTACCAATACTTTTAAAACGCTCTGCCTCTATATTTTGAGAACGCATCACCAGCTTTACACCGCAAAACATTTTTAACAAAATCCCCAGCCATCCGTAATAAGGATGCTCTACCATCAGGTGTGTTATTTTTTTTTCTTTAATTATCTTTTTTAATTTGAAAAAATAAATTGGATTGGCATAACGAAACTGACCGTCTTCAATAATATTCAGCACTTCGTATTCTTTTACACAGGTAATATCATTATCTTTTACAGTAACACAGGTGGTATGTATCAACTGCGAAAAAAATTTAAAAAATAACGCAATGTTTTTTTGCCCGCCCAATTTTGCCGGTAAAAATTTATATGATATTAAAGTTAAAGCCCTTATTTCTTTTGTATTAACCATTCGCTATTGTACCCTTTTTTCCCAATGATCTTTTTAATTCCCACCCAATAGTACCTATTAAAAGTGCAATAAGCAACCATTTAAAGAATATTGAAATGTTTACACCGGTGATATAAACAGCCGGTTCCAGCTTAAATACAATAGTATGTTTGCCTGCAGGCAGCATTACTGCCCTTAAAACATAGTTGGCTTTAATAATGTCCACTTTTTTACCATCAATATAAGCATTCCAGTCTTTATAAAATACTTCGCTGAATACGGCCAGCTGCGGTGCGGCAGTATTGCTTTCGTAAGCCACTTCATCATTATCAAACGCAGTTTGTTTTATGTAAGCCGCACTGTCTGGTGCAGTAAAATTGCCAATTTTAGACTGATACATTTTATCCACTATGGCAGTATCACTGGGGTTAAAATCAGTTAGTGCTTTCATTTCTGCCACAGCACCATCAACATACGTAACTGCATTTACAAACCAGCAATTGCCCAATGCGCCAGGGTTAGGTATGGCCGTTTCTTCTCCAGCTTTTTGTCCGGGCTGAATAATGTATTTGGCATTCAGCATATTTAATACATTGCTGTTAGGTGTACCCGATAACTGGTAAGTAATTAAATCATCGAAAATAGCCAGCTTGGCTGCCGAATAGCCACCAATAGTTTTATGGTGGTAAGATGATTTGGATTGCTGAAACGGATCGCCTTTGCTCATGTCATACACACGGTAATTGGGGTCTTTATCCTGCAGTATCTGTTGATCGGCTTTTGAAATGGGGAATTCAGTTGTTTCAAAATCGGCTTTATTGGCAAAGCTTTTTGCATTAAGAAATTTGGTATCAAAACTAAACAACTCAATAAATGCTGCCACTGTTACACCTGCTATTAATACGGTTGCATTTAATTTCTTTTTTAAAAACAACACTATAAGAGCTGCTGCAATTAAAACATAAACTAAAGAGGCAGCAATATCTTTTATTAAAAATGATGCCCGGTCTTTTCTCAGTGCAGTTAAAATACCTTTTGCTTTTGTCTCGTCACTCAGCCCTACCCTAAACAACAGGTCTTCGTAAAAACTATTGTCAACTAAAGGCTGCATATTTTTATCGTTATTGATGTCAGCATATTTTGCCTGCATATCTGCCTGTGGAGCTTTGCTTTGCAGCATAGCGTTAATGGCTTTGGTGCGGTTTTTATTTTCTGCACTAAAATCGCTGGTAAAATAAACGCCTGTAACAATTACAAATAGTGCAGCAGTTGCAATGGCACCCCATTTAAATTTTTTCCAGGTTTCGGCATCCTGTTGATGGGTAATAATATGGTCTAAACTTAATGCTGCCAGTATGGGTACCACTATTTGTGGAATTACCAGCGTCATTGTCGGCACCCGAAATTTATTATACAGCGGTAAATTATCAAACAGAAAATAATTAAAGCCCGATAAATTTTTCCCCATCGCCATCAGTATGGCTAAAATCGTACAGGTAAGTATCCACCATTTATGTTTACCGTCTAATAAAAACAAACCTAAAATACCAAGGAAACAAATGATAGCCCCTAAATAAATGGGCCCCACTGTAAATGGCTGATCGCCCCAGTAAATTCTTTGCGAAAAATTGCTGGTTAAATTTTCAGCATCCGTTTCGGGTACGCTTAGTGTTTCGGTCAGGTTTTTATACACATTCGATTTATCACCCAGCTTAGGAAAAATTTCCTGCTCGCCATCACGTTCGGCATAGTGGCTGCCATAACCCCTTATGCCGGGAAACATTAAACTAAAACTTTCCATTTTGCCATAGCTCCATTGAAAAGCATAATCTTTTTGCAGGCCGGTGGTTTTAGAGTCTTTAGTAATTTTATCTTTTGTTACATCTTTTGCATCCATTATTAACATGCCGCCACGCTTGCTGCTTTTTGTATAATCGGCATTTACCCATAAGTTTAAAATGTTAACACCAATACCAATTGCTGCGGCAACCAATAAAAGGCCCAATGCCTTACCTGCCTGTGCCAGTTGTTTTTGTTTTACCCAGTTAATAAAATACGCCACCGTCATAATTGCAGCAACAATAAAAAAGTAATAACTTATTTGCTGGTGGTTCATGCCCAGCTGCATCATGGTAAACAACGCCGTTAAGGTAAAACCCCATAAATATTTTTTTTCAAAAAGTAAAATCATAGCGCCGAGAGTTGCAGGCACATAAGCTAAGGTCAGCATCTGTGTATCGTGGCCTGCAGTAATGGCAATGGGTGTAAAACTGCTGAAGGCAAAAGCTAATGCGCCCAATACTGCCGTCCACGGCCGCAGTTTTAAAACCGATAAAAGAAAGTACATACTGATACACATTAAAAAGAAAAAATTAATGGGTTTGGGTAACCAGAGGGTAAAAAGGTCATGTAAAAAAACAACAGGGCTCCATGGAGTAGGGTAAGTAATTTGGTAACTCGGCATGCCCGAAAACATATTGCTTGCCCATAAAGCACCCCGACCTTTTTCGTTGGTTCTTTCTATTAACTGGTGGCTCATGCCCTGCCATTGTGTAATATCGCTTTGCTGTAAAGTAAGACTGCTGTCTAATGCCGGTTTACAAAAAATAACCGATACTATTAAAAAAATACCAATTGCAATTAAATGGGGCATTGCTTTTTTAAACCAGGCTTGCTTCATCGTATAGAATTTTTTAAGGCGCTAAGATAATTTAATTTTTTAAGTGAAAAGGTTTAAGTGGGTTGCTATTTCCCGGTGAGTCACCCTGCGGGGGTGACTCACCGGGAAATAGCAATAATTACATATTCTCCAGCTTTAACCCTTTTTTAATTTTATATAAAAAATTACCGGCAGGGGAGCGGAGCAGGTAAAATAAAATTTTCAACCTAAGTTGCCACAGGTTGAGCAAAACACTTTTGCCAAAATATTTTTCATATACTTTTTTGCTTTCGGCAAGCGATAAAAAATAACCACTGCTGCTTATACCGGCGGGTGCGAAGTTTACCAATGGCGTTTGTAAAAAAATAAATTTTTCATCGGCAATACGGCATAAAAAATCGTAATCGGCGGCAATTTTTTCGATGGTGCTGTACAGCCCGTATTTATTATGCAGTTCTTTTTTTACAAACATGGTTTGATGGCAGATACTCCGCATACCACGGTACAGTTTACTTTTTTCAAACGGCTTACCAATAATTACCCATTGGTTGCCCCTGAGTAATTTGTATTTGCTGTGCAGCCATTGCAGTGTTTCATCTTTATCAAATGCATTTTGTGCATGGGCAATGGCCTGTGCATCGTAAAAGGTATCACCGGCATTCAGCATTACCACAATATTGCCGCCGGCATTTTTTATGCCTTTGTTTATGGCATCGTAAATGCCTTTATCGGGTTCGCAGATCCAGCGGCGGTAAGGCGGCTGTTGGTTATTTTGTAAATAATTTTTTATACCGGGTGTGGACGATCCATCAATAATTAAATGCTCAAAAGGCGGTTGCTGCTGCATATTTACCGATTGGCAGGTGTCCTCAACATCCTGCAGGTTGTTAAAGCAAATGGTAATAACGGTAATGGTGTTGGGCTGCATGTAGCGGCAAATTTATTTAATATGGTTCACATTGAATAACTAAAATGAGCCGGCTCAGTTTAAAAAATCATATTCCAATTTAAATAACACAAAAAAAATATTGATTTTGGCATTTTTTTTTGTGTTTAATTTTTAACCTCCTATCTTGCACATAGCTAAAATAATAGCTTTTTCCAATTCCTACATAAACTAACACTTTATCCCTTTTAAATTTCCCCAACAATAGTTTGTGATTATTATAATTACATAATGAAGTGTATTTAATACTTTTTATTTTTTAAACTAAAATATATACAAATGAAAAAAATCTACCTATTTGCATTACTGACTTTAGCTTTTGGAGCAGCAGTGGCTCAATCCATTTTTACCAATGCTATAACAGACCCTAACCCCAGTACCGCAAATCCTTTTACCGCCGGGCAAGTTGTTGATCCTAATATTACCGTTTCGGGCATTGGAAGGGGTACGGGAACCGTTGCAGTTGCTACATCAAATGCTTACAATGCAAACGGCTGGAACAGTGTGGCATTGGATGTAAATGATTATTACGAATTTACGCTTACACCCAGTGGTGCAAATGCAATTAATTTTATAAGCTTTGTTTATACAGGAGCGGCATCTGGTACAGGGGCAGTTAACTTTGCATTTCGTTCAAGTATAGATGCTTTTACTGCAAACATTGGTACACCTACTGCTACAGGCACTACAATTAGTCTGTCTGCACCTGCTTATCAAAGTATTACAACAGCAACTACTTTTCGTTTATACGGATGGGGTGGAAGTGCTGCTGGCGGAACTTTTAGAATAAATGATTTTACCTTCAACGGTGTAACAGGTGTATTGCCCATTACCATCGAATACTTAAATGGCGTAAAACAAAACAGCACCAATGTTTTAAGCTGGAAAGTAAACTGCACCAGCTCTGCAACTGCAATACTTAGTATTGAACGTGGCAATGATGGTAGAAATTACAACACCGTTAACACCATTACTGCTACAGCGTTACGGTGCCTGCAGCCATTCGATTTTACAGATAATAACCCTTTAGCCGGTTATAATTATTACCGCCTTAAAATGACTGATGAAGATGGAAGAATTACTTACAGTAATAAAATTGCTTTGCTTAATAAAGACAAAGGTTTTGATATTGTAAACCTTGTACCAACCATAATACGCAATACTGCCATTTTAAACGTAACTGCTGCACAAAAAACACAAATGACCCTGGTAATTACAGATTTTGCCGGCCGCCAGGTACAAAATAAAGTGTACAACCTTATTGCAGGCAGCAACCAGATGAAAATAAATGTAGCCAATTTTTCAGCAGGTGCTTATGTTATAGCTGCTTATACCACACAGGACGAAACTAAAACTGTACGGTTTTTAAAGCAATAGCATTCCCTTAAAATATACCGCATGCCCCGCCATTTTTAGCGGGGCTTTTTTATTTGCACAATTTGTTTTTATATGTGGAAAATATTATTGCCTATACCGCTTACACATAGCAGCATTTTTAAGTTTTATCGTATCTTGTTATCGTTAGTCACAATAACTGCCCAATCCTTTTCCCTTTTAAAATTATAAGCTGTTCTGGCTTATGTAATTTTTTACATCCAAATTTTTTATTTTCAATTTGTAGTTATGAAAAAAATTTACTCCGGCTTTACACCAATTTTTTCTTTTTTTGGTAAGAGGGTTATGCGTTTTGCATTGGGTTTAATAATGCTGATGTTTTTGAATGCATTTACAGGAATCGGGCAAACAACTTATGTTTGGACTCCAGTGAGTACTGATTGGCAATTATCTACAAATTGGACACCAGTCAGGGCTCCATTATTAACTTCAGACATTCTTATTTTTAACAGTGGTACAAATACGACAGCGACAAATGTTCCTACAGAAACAATTGGGCAACTATCCATAAGTAATAACACTACTGTAAATTTACAAGGTGCTGCTGGTGGTAACACTTTAACAATTGGAGGATTGGTGATAGGAGATGATTTATCGGTAACTACTGGATCATCACTTAATATTAACGGGGTAAACGTAACTAACCTAATTGTTGCAACAACCGCAACAGGAAATATTACTGGTAATATGACTTTCTCAACGGCACTTCATAGATTAGATGCTGTTGATGCTAATGCAATAAATTTTAACAGCCCAGCAGTTTTTACACAAAGTGCTGGTTGCACAGGCAATGTTTTTACAGCCGCAGGAACATTTAACGCAATTACATTTAATACAGGAACAACTTTTGTATCAAAAGCCGGAGCAAACCCATTTGGTTTTGCTGCTCCTAATTCTAAGGTAACTTTTAATGGAGGAAGTTTATATAGAATAGAGCAAAACGCTGCACCTTCATTTTCAGGAAGAACTTATGCTAACCTTGAAATTAATTTTGCCACATTCAGTCAATCACCAACAGGTGCAAGTGCACTAACAGTAGA
This sequence comes from Ferruginibacter sp., assembly GCF_031391665.1. Lineage (GTDB taxonomy): Bacteria > Bacteroidota > Bacteroidia > Chitinophagales > Chitinophagaceae > Ferruginibacter. The sequence continues at coordinate 19,370 of NZ_JANMUN010000011.1, read as the reverse complement.
TAATCTCACAATTACATTGGGGACTTTAAATATTAATTTAACCACAGGCGGTGTTAACCTTAAGGGAAACATTTCTGTTGCTCCCGGACAGACTTTAACTTTTACGCCTGCCATTGCAGGAAGCACTTTAAATTTTAATGGAACAACAACACAAAGTATTACCAATTTAGGAACATTATCTTTTGGTGCTAATGAAGACATCAACATTAATAATTCAGCAGGAATAATACTTAACAGTGATATTATTTTTAATAAATTGGTAACCTTTACTGCTGGTGTCGTTACTGCACCAAATCCAAGAATGCTCATTTTCAGCTCAACAGCAACAGTGGCACCAGGCGTTACAAATGCAAGTTATGTTGATGGTATGGTGAAGAAATTTGGCAATAGCGATTTTGAATTTCCGGTTGGTAAAATTGCAAAAGGGTATGTGCCTATAAAAATTAGCATGTTTGTAGGTGGTGCTGTAACAGATGAATTTGTGGCTGAATATATTAGAGGTAGTGCAAGAGCATTAGGTCCCATTAGTCCAGCAGCAGTAGGTATTGATCATGTTAGCGGATGTGATTACTGGATTTTGAATAAAATAAATGGTAGTCCAACTCTTGATGTTACGGGGTTTTGGAGCCCTAATAATACATGTTTAGGTACTCCTTATATTGATGATATTGGGAAAATTACTTTAGCTCATTTTAATGGTATTGAATGGGATGATTACGGATTATCTCCAATAACTACTGGTAATGTTACTACAGGTTCAGTAAAATGGATAAGTGTTTCAACATTTAGCCCTTTTTCATTAGCATCAACCACTTTTGGATTCAACCCTCTCCCCAACAACCTCAATTACCTAAACGGCATTAAACAAGGCAACAATAATGTATTAAACTGGAAGGTAACCTGCACCAATAACCCCAACGCCACCATGAGTGTTCAACGCAGTGCAGATGGAAGAAATTATAACAGCATAACAACAGTATTTGCCGATGCATTGCGCTGTCAGCAACCTTTTGATTATACCGATAATAATGCACCGGCTGGTTTAAATTATTACCGCTTAAAAATGGTGGATGCAAATGGTAAAATAACTTACAGTGCACCCATTGCTATTTTAAATAAAGAAACTGGTTTTGATATTGTGAGCCTTTCGCCAACATTGGTAAACACTAAAACCGAATTAAATGTAACGGCTGCACAAAAAACAACAATGACTGTGGTGATAACAGATATTGCCGGTAAGCAGGTACAAAAAATGTTGTACAATTTAATTGCAGGCAGTAATAAGTTTACCCTAAATGCTGCCGGGCTTAGTGCAGGCACTTATCAAATTACAGGTTATACGGCAGATGGTAAATCAAGAACCATACGTTTTGTAAAACAATAGGTACACAAAAAATATTTATAATCCTGCCCATTGCGGCAGGATTTTTTATTATACCAATCAGACATTAAATCTACCCTAATAATAGCTGTCAGGTTGAGCTTGTCGAAACCGGGGCCATTTGGAAAGGAGCCTCTTTTATTTGTGAACCCGCCTTCGACAAGCTCGGGCTGACAGCATAATTTTAATGTCTAATCGGTATTATTTATAAGCAACATAATCTTCTCCATTTCCTTCCGTTCAAGAGAGATAGAGGGTTTTCTCTCCACTAATAATATAATACCCAAAATGTTTACGGTATAATCCTAAAAACATACCCAGCACGGGAGCAATTACATTATTCCACCTTTCTTTTTTAAGGCGGAGGGTTTTATGTTTCCAAAGATGGGTAATAAAAAATTTTACTGAGGTATAAGGCACGTAGGCAACAGAAGGCGCAATACGCAGGCTTATTTCTTCCACCTTAATTTCTGTTAAGCCATATTTTTTTAGCGCTGCAGTAAAGTCATTAATGTTGCCAAAGCAGGGGAGTGCCCAGCAGTTAATTATTTTTTTATAGATTTTGTTAAACAGCCAGGGTAATTTTTTATCGTGTTTTAAAAAGCCATCAGCAATGCAAAATTTACCACCGGTTTTTAATATCCTTGCCATTTCTGCAATAAATAATTCTTTGCTGCTGCGGCTGGCGTGGCAGGCGCTTTCTATTGCATAAGCCCTGTCGAAGCTTTCATTTTTAAAACTTATGTTTTCAAAATTATCTTTTACCAGACTAACTTGTTTAGATAAACCGTCTTTATTAATCAATGCTGTTCCTGTATTAATTTGGGCATCAACAATAGTAACACCGGTAATTGTAGTAAGTGGATATTGTTTTGCAGTATATCTTGCTACGGTGCCCACACCGCAACCTAAATCAACTATTGTAATTTTTTTATCATCAGGTATTTGTAAACGTGCCAGCACTTCATCATTCATTCGGTACAGCATCTTTTCTAAAAAAAATATATCGGTAAATTTTTTGCAGTAGCCAAAGTGCATATTAAAATCTTTGCTCCAGGCGGCATAATCGGGGCCGGCAATAGTGTAGTAATCTTTTATGCTGCTGTAGCCCGGCTGAAGGGTTTCTTTTAAAGTAACTGCTGTTGTGGCGGGCTGGTTAAGGGTTATCGTTTTCATCACCGTTAGTTTATACCACAAAAATACTAAAATATTCTGTATTTTCAAATAATACTGAAAATAAAATAAACAAAATACCTTGCAGTGGGTATGTATTGACGGGGCAATAGCATTATTTTTAAACCTTGATACAAAAGCAGTAAAAAAAAATAACATGGCCCCAAATAAAGTATTGCTGAGTTTATGTTTTATAGCATCCTGTTTTTATATGCAGGCGCAAAAAAAAAGCAAGGAACAGTTGTTTAAAGATTTAAACAGTACAGTTGATACAATCAGGCTAAAGGCCAATTACCAGTTAGCCAAAAATTACTTACGGGTAAGTTTGGATACATCGGAAAATTTTGCTGCCAAAGCTATTGAACTGGCGCAGAAGCTAAACGATAAAAAAATTGAATCAGAAGCTTATGCTTTACTTGGTGCAGCAAAAAAATACCGTGGCCAATACGAAGAGGCGATTAAATACCATTTGCAAGCACTGGCAATTAAAGAGATATATGGCGATGATTATGGAATGAGTATCACCTTAAACGATATTGGCATTGTATATAAAAATAACCGTCGTTACGAAGAGGCCCTTTCTTATTACCGCCGCTCTTTGGAATATGCAAAAAAGGCAAAGCAATTAAAAAGTATTGCCATGCTTACCAGTAATATTGGTACGGTTTATATGGAAAAAGCAAACTACGATTCTGCATTGTATTATTTAAATCTGGCGTTGCCGGTTGCCCGTCAATCGGGTGATAGTAATGCCTTGGTAATAGTTTTAAGTAATCTGGGTGAAGTAAACAGCAGTAAAAAAAATTATCCAACTGCACTAAATTATTTTTACCAATCACTGCCTATTGATAAAGCATTTGATGATAAGTATGGTATGATAATAGACTACACCGACATTGGCATATTGCTGATGAAGATGAAACAATTTGATAATGCAAAGCCTTACCTTGATTCGGCTTATACCATTGCTGAAGACGGGAATTTTTTAAAAGAAAAAATTAATGTCTTGAACTCAATGGTTACTTATTATACAGCAAAAGGTGATTTAGAAAAAGCTGAAGATGTTTCAGGAAAATTAACAGTTTTAAAAGATTCTACAATGAATATGGAAGTACAAAAAAATATTTCCGAGCTTTCTGCAAAGTATGAAACCGCAAAAAAAGAACAAAAAATTCAGCAACAGCAATTTCAACTCACAAAAAAGAATTACTGGATTAGCGGTGCCGCCGGATTGTTGTTGTTAAGCGGTTTGCTGGGTTTTTCTTTTTACCGCAGCAATAAATTACAACAGGCAAAAAAGTTGCAGTCGGAAATTATGCTGCAGCAGGATATGGCTACCAAAGCTGTAATTGAAGCAGAAGAAAATGAACGCAAACGTATAGCCGGCGATTTGCATGATGGTGTGGGGCAAATTATGAGTGCCGCTAAAATGAATTTATCAAGCATTGAAAGCCGCCTTAATTTTGGTAACAATGAAGATAAAATTGCTTTTGAAAAAATTGTAAACCTTGTAGATGAAAGTTGTAAGGAAGTAAGAACGGTAAGCCATAATATGATGCCGAACGCTTTATTAAAAAGTGGTTTGAGCAGTGCGGTAAAAGAATTTATTGATAAGATTGACAACCGAGTTTTAAAAGTAAATTTATACAGCGAAGGGTTGAATGAAAGATTAGACAGTAATGTGGAAACAGTTTTGTACCGTGTAATTCAGGAATGTGTAAACAATGTAATTAAACACAGCGGCGCCAACGAGCTGGATATTTCTTTAATAAAAGATACTGATGGTATAGCGGCTACAATTGAAGATAATGGTAAAGGTTTTGCGGTTGCAGAAAAAGCAAAAGCAGACGGCATTGGTTTAAAAAATATTAAAACAAGAATTGAATATTTAAAAGGAACGGTTGATTTTGATTCATTTCCCGGTAAGGGAACGCTGGTGGCTATACATGTGCCATTGGGAGCTTAATTTGTTGAAGAGTTTGTTTTTTCTTTTGGCAGTAATTAATAATATTCAATATTCAACTTTGCAGTATTTACTTTGTTGAAATTTTTATTAATGGTAGAGTCTTTTTGTGGAATAGAAATTTTCAATAATCAATGCTCAATATTCAATGTTCAACTTTGCAGTATTTGGCTGGTTGGAGGAATTATAAATTGATTACACTGTTTTGACTTATTATAAGGGATGACCCAGTTTTAACAGCAGGTGCTTTATCACCCATGCTTTTTTTAATGATTACATAACAAATAATAGTAAGTATCAGCAAAAGTATTATAGTAAAATACACCCAGGGCTGATCTTTAATTTTACGTTTCTCTTTACGGTTTTTCTTTTTGGCAATTTGTTTTTGCAGTTCCCGGTTTAGTTGCTCTACCGAAATTGGTAATTTTTTTACATTGCTGAATTGTTCCAACCCTTCTACGGCATCATTCATAAATTCATCGTCTGCCATCATTTTTTCCAAATCATGACTGTCCTGTTTTGATAATTGTTTACTGAGGTAATCCATCAGCTTTTGGTTATCAATATCTTTATTGCTGTTGTTTAATATGTTTTTTAAATCATCGCTCATGTATAAATGTCATTGGTCATTAAGTCATATGCTATTTTAAATTATTCATTAATCATTATTCATTACTATTTTCTCTCCATCAAAAGTTTTAAATTCCGCTTCCCGTTTTGTATATGGCTTTTTACCTGCAGCAGCGAAAAATTTGTTTGCTCTGTAATTTCGTGGTAGCTTTTTTTCTCTAAGTAAAACAAAGTTACACATAGTTGCTGCTCTTTGTTCAATTGGGTTAAAGCCTGCGCCATGGCGGTAAGTGCTTTATCTTTTTCAATATAATTATTTTTATCAACAGTTTCATCAGGTGTTGCCAGTAACTGTTCGTTTATTTCGGCGGTGTATTTGCCTTTATCCCTAAGCTTCATCAGGCAGTGGTTTTTTGCCACCATGTACACCCAGCTTTTAAAATAATCTACTTTGTATTTATGCAGTTCGTTAATGGCTTTTAAAAAAACCTGCTGCACGGCATCTTTTGCCTCTTCTTCATTTTTTAAATATTTCATGCAAACACCCAGCAACAGCATGGTGTAGCGTTGCAGTAAAATGCCCAGCCACTCATTATCCTTATCTGCATAAAAACGCTGCAGCAATTCGGTATCATCAATATGTTGGTATTTGCCGTGGCTCAAAATTGGTTACGGTAAGTTTTGTATTATTAAGATGTAAACATAAATGAAATTCCATAATTTAGATAAATTTAAAATTGATTTATGAATTATGCAGTTTGCTGTGTGCCTGTTGCGCCCATTCGTATTGATGCCGATCATAAAAGCGAAATGGTAAGCCAGTTATTATTTGGAGAATGCTGTATTATAAATGATGCAGACACAAAAGGATGGGTTAACATTAGTTGCAAAGCCGACGGCTACGGGGGTTGCTGCCAGGCAGTACATGTGCAGCAAATTACAATGGAAGATTATTACAGCGAGGATGTTATTTTAACTGGTGACTGGACAAACGAAATTAATTTTAATGGTAGCCCAATGCAAATTCCATTGGGCAGTTTAATAAATTTAAAAAATGATTCAATACAGTTTACAGGCAATAAAATAATTACCGGAGAGATAAAAAACGATGCAGCATCAATACAAAAAATTGCTTTTAAATTTTTAAACACCGCCTATTTATGGGGTGGCCGTTCTGTTTTTGGAATTGACTGCAGTGGCTTTGCGCAGGCAGTGTATAAATTTTTAGACATCTCTTTATTACGTGATGCAGATTTACAGGTAACACAGGGAGAAGCAGTAGATTTTTTACAGGTAGGCCAATGCGGTGACCTTGCTTTTTTTGATGACGAGGAAGGTAAGATTGTTCATGTGGGCATTTTATTAAACAGCCACGAAATTATTCATGCATCAGGTAAAGTACGGGTTGATAAAATAGATAACCAGGGAATTGTACATGCAGAAACGGGTGAGCGAACGCATCAGTTGCGAATAATAAAAAGATTTTTTTAAATGGTGTGATAAATATTTATTTAACTGTCGTTGCCTGCAACAGTATTTTCTACAAAACTTTGTTTGCTGCTGGAATGATCATTTTCTTTTTTCTCTTTGTCAAAAAATAACATTTTTACAGCTATTACAATCATAAGCCCGGCAAATATTTTTTTAACTGTTTCCTGCGACAGGCTTAATGCAAACTTGCTGCCGAAATAACTGCCTGCTAAAAAACCAATGGCCAGCATGCCCACCACTTTAAAATCTACATGGCCCTGTTTGTAATATTGCAGCACACCAAAAATACCTACCGGCAGCATTATTAAACCAAGCGAAGTGCCTTGTGCTGTTTTTTGACTAAAGCCAATAAAATAAACTAATGCAGGTACTATAATAATGCCACCACCAACACCCACAAGACCGCCTAAAATACCGGCGGCTATTCCTACCAGTATAATGATGAGAATAGTTTGTATATCCATTTCTTTCTTTTTAATGATCATTTAGGAAAACTTTTTTTATAAAGAACGATTGACTCTTCAATAACTTTATAAGCGGCATTTTTATTTTGAAACTCATCTATTTCCACGACTTTGTTTTCAAGTACTTTATAATTTTCAAAATAATTTCTCAGTACAGCAATAAAATGTTTGGGTAATTCATGCACATCGGTAATATAATTTACACCGGGGTCTTTGGTAGCCACAGCAATTATTTTATCATCTTTTTCGCCGTTATCAATCATTTGCATATTGCCAATAACAGTAGCTTCCACCAAACAAAGCGATTGAATACTTTCGCTGCACATTACTAAAATATCCAGCGGATCGCCATCTTCCCCCAATGTTTGCGGAATAAAACCATAGTTAACAGGGTAGTGGAAAGAAGAATAAATTACCCTGTCGAGCTTTAGCAACCCTGTTTTTTTATCAATCTCATATTTAGCACGGCTGCCCTGCGGAATTTCGATTAAGCCGTTTACAATTTGCGGGGATTTATCACCGTAATGAGCGCCATGCCATGGATGAAGTACATACATATTTTCGATTTTTAGACCTGTCTGCCGACAGGCAGGTTTGCAATTTAGGACAATTGTTAGTTTGTTTATTTACTGCCCGCTGCAATAAAGCCAAGCCATGCTGCAGCAATACCCAGCACAATACTGGAAACAATATAAACCAGTGCAATAAAATATTTTTCGTTTTGTAACAGTGTAATATTCTCCATGGAAAATGCGGAGAAGGTAGTAAAGCCGCCGCAAATGCCTGTAGCCAAAAATAATTTCCAGTTGTTTAAAAACAAATCATCTTTTAAACTTAAAGTAAGCACTGCACCAATAATAAAACTGCCAATTATATTTACTGCAAAAGTGGCTAAAGGAAATTGTTTTACAGTTATTGCAAGATAAAAAGCATAGCGAAGCATAGATCCAATAGCACCACCCAAACCCACTAAAAGAAAATTTTTAAACATTATTGATTATTGATTTTCTGCAAAAGTATATTTTAAATCTACCAGCCATTTACCGTTGCTGCGTATCAGCTTAAGTTTATTCTTCATTTCTTTTTTATAACTGTTACTGTAGTCAACTATTGTGGTGGTATCATTCTGTGGCTCTAAAGAATTAATGATGATGTCAGCATTTTTATATTTTGAAAGTTCAGTTTCGTTTTTTAACTGGTACTGGTGCTGAAAACTTTGGAAATATTGTTGGTTAGTTTCATCATTCAGCAGGTACAGCTTAGCGGTTTTAAAATCATTATCCAGTACTGCCCTAATAAAAGTGGTGGCAACCTCGCTATTGGTAACCGGATTTTTTTTAACCGCATCGGTGCAGGAAAAAATAGTGAAGGCAAGTATAATGGTATAAACGAGTTTTTTAATCATAATTAAAGTTAAACATCTTTGGGTTAAGCAAAAATAAAAAAGCACCCTGAATTTTCAGGATGCTTTTCAGTATTGTTATTTTGAGTTATTTAATGCTGTCACTCATTTTTTTCATAGCCTCTTCTAATTTTTTCATGCTTTCAGGATTATTTTTCTGTATTTCTTTTAATTTATCCATCCCTTCATTCATTTTTTCCTTTAATGAATCCATGTTTATATCTTTCATTTTTTCTAATCCGCTGTTAAGGCTGTCCAAAGCACCGGTCATTCCTTTCTCTTTCATTTTTTCTGCAGCCATTTGTGTCATCCATCCTTTGTCAAAGGCCACTTTCCAGTCGCCGCTTTCTTTTCTTAAAACAAAATTAACTGCTTCACCTTTATCTTTATCCTTTACTTCAATTGTTGCTTTATCACCTTCAATTTTGGCATCACCAATAATCATTTTGTCTTTTTCAAAATTCATATCATTACTGGCTTTTTTATCTTTATCCATATTCATGCCCATTTCCATCAGGCTAAACATTGATTCGCTTTCTTTTGTGGCTAATTTTTTTGCTGCAGCTATATCTTTTTTACTCATGGCTTCAAAAAAAGCCATCAATACAGTTTTGGGATCGCCACCACCTGCACCACTGCAGCCTGCAAATAATAAAGCTGCAACTACAGTTACGGCTACTAACATTTTTTTCATAAATAATAATTTAGTTGTTTTAGGCTTCAAAAGTAATTTTATTTTTCAGTTTTCAAACTATTATTGGTATAATATATTTTTTTTGGGGCTGCATAAATCCTGCATAAACAAATCATCCACGCCAATAAAACTAAATTTTTCAATGTGGCTGGTATTAAATTTTAGTTTACCATCGGTACCCATTACATAAGCTTTGTACACAAACTCGGCGCAATACATACGGTCGTTGGTTTGCAGGTCAAATTTCATATCGAACATAATGCCTGATGCACACAATTGTTTTACTTTGACAATCAGATTTTTTATTTCACCTGGCAAAAGTTGGTACTGATAAATACCAATGCCCCTGTTACTGTAAGGTTCTGCAAAATCTTCAAAAGTATCACGGCGTATTTTCTGGTCGGGGTTCCATTCTCCCCCCAACGCATGATAAACAAAAACGGTATCGTTTTCAATACTGGCAATACCACAGTGAGAATACCTTTTATCACGCCGGTTAAGGCTGCGTAAACTCTCGCTGGTAAAATCATTGCCAGTTCTTACAATTAAATCGCCGGTTGCAATTATTTTTTTTGCAGAATCAATTTGCAAAAAAGCACTTGCTATTTTCTGTAATTTTTTTAACGAATCTTCTTTATTAACAGGCAATATGTTTTCTGTAGTTGTATTACTGCAGGCAAAGCATAAAAAAATGAGGCAGCAGATAAGCCACCCCATTATATAGGTCGGGTTAGTATTTCTTAAAAAAGTCATTAAGCCAAAGCTACTAACTACTTTTTATTTTCATCAGTTATTCTAACATCATCTTTATTGTACGCCTTAATAATAGATTTAACTAAACGGTGCCTTACCACATCTTCTTCATCCAGTTCAATATGTGCAATGCCTTCAATATTTTTTAAAATACGGGTGGCTTTAAACAAACCGCTCTGCTGATTTTTTGGTAAATCAATTTGCGTAGGGTCGCCGGTAATAATGGCTTTTGCATTAGGGCCAATACGTGTTAAAAACATTTTTATCTGCAGGTCGTTGGTGTTTTGTGCTTCATCTAAAATAATAAAAGCATTATCCAGTGTACGGCCCCTCATGTACGCCAGCGGTGCAATTTCTATTGTACGTGTCGTCATGTAATAACCCAATTTATCTGCAGGTATCATGTCATCCAGTGCATCGTACAACGGCCTTAAGTACGGGTCAATTTTTTCTTTTAAATCGCCGGGTAAAAAACCAAGGCTTTCGCCGGCTTCCACTGCAGGCCTTGTTAAAATAATTTTTTTAACCGATTTATTTTTTAATGCTCTTACCGCTAATGCAACAGCGGTATAAGTTTTACCTGTACCGGCAGGGCCAATAGCAAATAAAATATCATTTTTATCGCAGGCTTCCACCATCCGTTTTTGATTGGCCGTACGTGCCCTAACCGTTTTACCATTGGGGCCAAACACCAAAACATCATTGGGGTTGCGGTCCATAAAATTATCAATAACTTTTTCATCATCGCCGCCTAAAATTTGTTCAAAATAATTGGCGCTCATGTGGCCGTTACGTTCCAGGTACTGCAGTACCAGATCGATTTTTTCTTTTGCTCCTTCAATTTGTTCGGGGGCGCCGCTTAGTTTAATTTGTGTGCCGCGGCTGAGAATTTTTACGAGAGGGAATTTCTTTTTTAAGATGTCTAACTTTCCGTTGTTTACGCCAAAAAATTCAATGGGGTTAACGGTTTCAAGATTGATGATCGTTTCTGTCAATGGTTTTCAGTTTTACGCACTGTTTCTGTTGTTGTAAAAATCTCAACCAAACATAGCAGCACTTTGTTAACAAAAATTTTTGCGTTGGTACTTCTAAACTTGCTTTTCAAATTTAACGAATAACAATCGATAGATACCAATTTAATTTATCAACAGTATGTTAATTATTAACGAAAAGAAAAATGATTTGGTATTTGAAAATTGAAATTAATGAGGAGAATTTTGTGAAAGGATAAAGACAGTTGTACTGAAATGCAGTAATATTTTTTTGAAGAAAACATTTGTATACTTATGAGGTTGCTGGGTTTATCCTGAGTTAGCAAATTTGAGAAAGATAAAATGTATGCAGGGAAAACTACAGTTCTTTCACCATCCAATGTTTTCGGTATTTGTTTTTTAAATTCAAAAGCTGTTTTTTTTTCTCGATTTGGTCCAGCTCAAGTTCATAATTATAAACTTGCAAAGGAATTGAGGTTGGATAAAATTGTAAAGACATTTTAAAATGTTTCCTGGCATCTTCTACCATACCTGCACTTTGTAAAGCTTCTCCCATATATATGTAAACTAATGCCGGTATCCTGTTGTAAAGCTTTAAGCACTCTACCGATAATGATTGCATAAGCGGGATACAGATTTTTGAAGGTGCTTGCTTTCCCTTTGAAGCAGTCTCTGTTATTATGGTTTGATAACTGTCAAATAATAAAGCAATATGCCTGTTAGCCAGAGAGGTGTCAATTTGATACGATTGATATTCTTTCAAGGTTTTTTCGTCAAGTTCATTGTCATTTGCCTGCATCGTCTTCTCGTATAAGTTGTCAAGAAGGAAAATGATTTTTTTATCTTTAGCCAGTATTTTAGTTTTATTTTTTACAACCCATAATGGAAGCATAAAGAAATCCGATGACCTACTTAATGTTGAATTTCCTTCTGTATCAAAATTAAAAGAAACAGGTTCAGCTACATTGTAAATTCCAATTAGTGTTGTGTCTTTTAAGGCAATAAAAAGAAATTTATTTTCAAGAGCATTTTGTTTTTCTCCAATTAATAAAATGGTTGAGCCTTCAACCCAACCTGTAAAATTTGGTGCTTCAAAAAAATAAGGTTTGATGATTTTTTGAAACTCATTTTTTAAATTTTCAATCCCTTTATTTGTTTGTGCATTGCAACTTGCAGTCAAATAAAGAGCCAGCACTAAAAATATATATCTCATAGTTCCACTAAAGTTTTAGAGATTTAGGAATTGATTGAAAACAACGAAAGTTTGTGAAAAGACCTTACCGTATCTCTAAATATACACACAATATTAATGAACACAAAGAGGATATAATTTTGTTGAAAAAAAAGAATGCAAATAAATGCCGCAGGCAGCGCCATCAGGCATACATTACTGCTTTACATTACCCTTCAGCATGAGGCACATCTTCTATCCGGTAATAAATTTTTAATCCTCTTTCTTTTGCAATTCGTACATCTTCATCTGCACCTTTAGAGGCACCTTCCAACCGCAACACCGCATCGCATTTTAAAAGTAAACGGTGAGCAACAGGGTACAATATTTCTTCGTAAGCAGCATCACCAGGCTTTGTTGATCCGGCAAGATGCAATAATGGCAATGCAACCCACTCGCCAATCATAGGTATATGCCCCAGCCTGAACAGTGGCAGTGCCGCAGCTTCTAATTTACTTAGGTTTTGCTGCATTAATTGTGGGTTGTCGTTTGTGCCGCTGCGGTACGGACCTGCAATAAGTATTAACATAATGTATATTTTTTTACAAAGAAAATAAATGAATAGGAGAAAAAAATTAAGGTAGCTTAAGAAATTACTTTTTTGTTTTTACTGCACGTATGCTGCTTAAAAATTCTGGCGTAATGCCTAAGTAAGATGCAATTTGTTTTTGCGTAACCTGCTGAGCAATTTGCGGATATTTAACCATAAAATTATTATACCGTTCTTCAGCTGTAAGCGAAAGGCTTTCAATCACCCTTAGCTGCTCCCTTATGTAAGCGTTCTGCATAATTATCCTGAAAAATTTTTCAAACTTGGGGATGTTGTGGTAAAGTGTATCTAAATCTTTTTTTTGCAATTGAAAAATTTCGCTGTGCTCCACTGCCTGAATAGTGAGCATGGCTGGTAACTGGTTAATAAAGCAATACATATCTGTTACCCACCAATCTGCCACTGCAAACATAATGGTGGATTCTTTGCCTGCTTTGTCAATATAAAATGCTCTTAACGTTCCGGCATTAACAAAACTTATATTCTTACAAACCTGTCCTTCTTTTAAAATAAAATCTTTTTTTGCAACCTGCTGCCGTTTTAAAAACGAAACAAAATAATTTATTTCTTCTTTATTAAGAGCAATATGTTTAGCAATATTATTTAAAATAAGTTCTTCTGCCACTAATTGATTTTTGTAAAGTTAAAATATTTTTGAACCGGCCTCATAGCATGTAAATAAACAAATGTGCTAAAACTCATAGGGTGTAATATTAGTTTGTATGGAGATAGGATAAACTTAATGACATTGGACTTAAATTAATTGCATGTTCTTTGGTCTCAAGCCTACCATTTTGCTAAACTGTTCTCTCTTGCGGCCAGCTTTTGTAAACTCCTTCTGTAACAATGCTGGTAAAGTAATAATAATTCCGCTTTGTTTCAACTTAAATTTTCTGATAATGTCTTTCATTACTTATACCGTTTGTTATAAAATAAGCCACCCAAAATTGATACAGGTGCAAAGATAAAAATTGCCAAAATTTGTGTCCAGTGATTTCCGGCTGTTTTGATAAATGAAAATGCAGCAAATCCTGCAATGATAAAAGCAAGTACAAAATTTATTTTCAAATTTTTTGTTCTTGCAATAAGTTGGGTAACAAGTCTGCTAAAGAATGAAAATAGCATTCCATATATTGCAGTTAAGATGATAAAAAATGTTGTAGGGTCGGAATGAGGATCTTGCCCTGAAAGTTTGAAAAGTGCAAGAGATGTTGCAACAAAAATTGCATAGCCTGCAATAACACGTAAAAATTTTCTTATCATATTTTGCCGTCTATTTATTGTTATGTATAATAACCGCTAACCTTGTTGGCCGATGTATTTTCTACTCACTGGTATTTGTTTTTATTTTTTCTGCAGTTGTGTATAAATCTCTTTTATCATTTCTGCTGCTCTAAGCGATTGCATCATAACAACGGGAAAGTTGGTTGCCATTTTTTGCCCTGCTGATGTTTTGTAAAACTTTACCAGCTGTTTTAGTTCTCCATAGGTAAATTGACGTCTGTAAATCCAGACCATAGCATTGTCCAGCCATTTTTTACCATCACCCGATTTAAAAAAGATTGATACTTTGTCTAACTCAGCCGTTGGAATTTCGTTTTTTTGGCGGTCTTCCTGAATTTTAAAATCAATCGCTTCATTGATGTTAAAGCCACCCCGAAGATTTCTTAATTCTATTATTTTTTTGGTAGTCTTATCATCTGGCGCAGCAGTTGTATCCAGTTGAAACTCTTTCATATTTTTTTCAATTCTCTGATAAATGCCCGAAGCCATTTTATTTGCCACTGTGTCTGCCTGCGAATAGCCAGTAAAAGTTAAAAGACAGAAGAGGGTAGTTATACAAGTGAGCCTGGTTATGTACATATATTTAGAGTGTTAGTTTTAATGCAGTAGCTAAAAGCAGTTTGTGAAAAAATATTACTGCCGTGTTATAAATATACACACAATGTTAAAGAGAACAAAGGTTGTGAAATTTTTGTGGTAAAAAAGCATGCAATACATGGTATGCTGGTGAAGATAAAACGGCTTGCAAAAAAGTGGGCAGTAAATTATTTTTGTAAAACGAAAAAACTCTGGCGAAGGTGTGAGGTAAATAAAATATAAAACATTGTTTGTCTGTTGCTTTTACACAAGTTGACGGGCACAAAGGAAATTAATAATTTTATACTGCTCACTCCAAAGGCTATATATACATTGGTTGTGTGTTATACTCAAATATTATCTTCTCTTATTTATTGCAAATATCAATGCCGAAGAAATAATACACATTACTATAGCACCAACGATAAGCGAATTTTCTTTTTGCAAAATTCCAATAATGAGGTCGCCAACCATCATTACTAAAAAGAAAATATATGCAATTGTAAGCATAGGAATTGATTTTTTAAATGTTGCAAAACCAAAGATAAAACCAAGGGCAAACTGTCGGGTAGCCCACATACAAATTAAGTAGTCAACACCTTTTGCGTTAAGGTCAACTGTTTCCAAAACCGATTGCGGCGAAAAGCATAATGATAAACTTACCATAAGTTCGAGTAATGCTACAAGTGCTGATACTATAAGTATCCATTTTGGTAATGATTTTTGTCCTTCTGTCATAATTTAAGTTTTTTTTTCTTGTTTTTTGTCGCCGGTTTGATGTTTACACTTATGGTCGATACAATGATAGCTTACGGTCAGTTCTTGCGTTATTTTGGAATTAGTATTCCGACAGTTGTGACTGAAGCTCAACTGAAATAACCCGTTTTTATTTCAAACTTCCATAAATAACGTTTACGATTTTATCTGCATAATCATAGTGAGAATTGGGGTTTTGCTGCGTCATAATTAAGCAAATAAGTTTTTCTTTTGGATCGGCCCAATACGTTGTACCATAATATCCTCCCCAGGCAAATGAACCTTCACTCAGCATTTTTAAATTAGCAGATTTTTTGGATGTTAATGCAAACCCAAGGCTAAAGTTGTCATCCCCAAATAAATTATCAGCCAACTGAGGGCTTAACATCAGTTCAACAGTACGCCTTCCCAAAATTTGTTTGCCATTGTAGCTGCCTTTATTCAACAGCATTTGAAGAAAAATGGAATAATCAAATGCTGTTGAAGACAAACCTGCCCCGCCTGAAAAATAGCTTTTAGGAATGAGCGGATACTTTGGGTCTATATCTCTAAAACTGGGCGACCACTCAATAATTTTTTGATCTTTATCTTCAGTATATACGGTTGCAAGTCTGGAGGCTTTTGTTGCCGGAACATTGAAGTAAGAATCCTTCATGCCAAGCGGTTCAAAAATATGCTTACGGCAATAAGTTTCTAATGACTCTCCACTTATTATTTCAATAAGGCATCCCAGTAAATCAGTATTTAAACCATAGGTAAACCGCTCACCCGGATTATGAAGCAACGGCAACGCTCCCAATGCCTTCATTTTAGATAACAGGCTTTCATTAAAATATCCTAATCCGGATGGAATATTATTTTTAGCATAAACAGCCTGCATGGTATCATTACCAATGGCAGGATAATCAATACCTGATGTGTGTGTTAATAAATCCCGGAATGTAATTTCTCGTTTAGCCGGGGTAGTGGTAAAGCCTGAATCTGCAGCATTAAAACTTTTGATCAGTTTTGGGTTTTTAAACTCTGAAATAAAATCGGAAATATTCTGGTCAAGGCCCAACTGCCCCCGTTCAAATAACTGCATTATTCCCAAACTTGTAATGGCTTTGGTTTGGCTCGCTATTCTGAAAATAGCATCAGCCTGCATTGGTTTTTTAGCAGAAAGATTTGAGTATCCATGTCCTTTGTAATACACTACCTGGTTGTCTTTTACAATAATTACAACATCACCTGCTAACCAGTTTTTATCTTCATAGTATTTCAATATGGTATCAATTTGAGCCAGGCGTTCATAATTAACGCCGCTATGCTTTACTATGGTTGGCGAAAGGGTTTGCGCAATGGCAGTTTGTAAAGTAAAAAAGACAAGAAAGATGGGGAGTATTTTTTTCATGTTGTAAACTATTTATTAATTAAGTGTGCTGTTAAAATTCCGGACAATGTTATTAAGTTAAGTTGCTTACGGTGCCTTTTTATTGGAACGCAGATTTTTATGATGATTATGATAAGTTATGATCTATCGGCAAAAATATTATTTATCATAAAAATCTGCGTTCTAAATAAGCATAAATTATTCGACAATTATTTTTCTCAGGATATTTTATTTTTAATCAAAGTCCACCATCCATTGAACACCCAATTTGTCTGCAAACATTCCAAAGTAATAACCCAAAGGGCAGTAGGTAATTGGCATTTCAATTTTCCTCCTGCTGAAGGCCGATGAATAATGTTTTTTTTTAATTATTTCATCACCTCAGCTTTTTTCATTCGTAGCCTCAACCCCATATCGTATTGCCGCTTCAAGTATATCAATGTTTATATCTTTCAGCGTTTTAAACTTAATGCAATACCCGGTTACACTTGCCTTGCCGATTTTTTTTCCATAGGTTTGGGCTAAGTATTTCTTATCCTTGATACCCATGATATAGACAGAGATTCCGGTTGTGTTTGCGCTTAAACCAATTTGATAAAACTGCCTGGTTGTTCCATCAGTATATTTTATGGTGTAAAACCCATATCCTATATTAGGGTTAGCAACAGTTTTACCTTTATCGTCTCTGCCGTCTAAGAACCATAATTTACATTTTGGCAATACCTGAAGTATCTGCTGATGCAACACTTGCATTTCGCTGCGTTTTGGTTCAGGTTGGCTACTGATATACTTTTTGATTTGTTCTTGTACTTTCATATAAATATAAAATTACGGGTGCTTACTTTACCTTTTCAAATCTCGCCATATTTTTACTCAATGTGATTGTATGTTTTCTTTTTATCCTTCGACTTCGCTCAGGACCGTTTTGATAAAGTTGCCAATAATTCTTCCAGGTTTTTCAATGTCGCACTAAATCCTTCTTTAAAGCCCATTTCAATCATCTTCTCCATTCGCTCAAGAGATTCATTATAAATAGTAACACTCACTTTTGTCGTTCCGTTTTGTTCGCTGAAAGTAAGGTCCCATTCAGAACCCGGCAGTGCAGGGTTTTCATTTGCGTCTGCAAAAGCATTTAAAAATTTGAAATTGGTTTTCGGAGTGATAGAAGAATATTTCTGAACAGACCAATGCTCTTGTCCTTCGGGGCTTACCATAGCATAAAATCTTCGTCCGCCAACTTCAAAATTCATCACTTTTGTTTTTGATGCCCAGGGTTTAGGTGCCCACCATTGGTCAAGAATTTCGGGTTTAGTAAAAGCATCCCATACCAACGACAGGTCTGCATCAAATTCCCTGTTTATAAATGCAGTCTTCGTTGATTTGTCAACGGTAAAATCAAATAGTAAATCGCTCATTTTTTTTGTTTTTTAATTGTTGATAATACTTTGTCAAGTTGATTAAATCGGGTCTCCCAGATTTTTCTGAACTGGTCAATCCATTTATCAATCTCTTTCATTTTTTCAATTTCAAGTGTGTAATAAATTTCTCTGCCCGAAACCTCTTGTTTTACTAACTCACATTCAGTTAATATTTTTATATGTTTTGATACTGCCTGCCGGCTTGTGTTAAAATGTTCGGCAAGTGCATTTGGTGTCATTGCCTGTATAGCAATAAGCACAATAATTGCCCGTCTTGTGGGGTCGGCAATGGCTTGAAAAATGTCTCTTCTTATTTCCATATTTAAATTATTTGCAACTAAGTGGTTGCAAATATATGTGCAATTATATGGTTGCGCAAATTTTTTGTGAACTTTTTTTGTGTAACTGAAAATGTGAGAAAGTTTCAAATGGTAAGGTGTTGTGTACAATTGGCTTATGTTTATTTGTCAAGCCACGCTTGCACCAATCCTGGTATGGGCAGTTTTAATTCTTATTCGTATCCAAATTCTGACTTGTTCTTCTAAGCCGATATTATTTAGTTCATTTAAGTTCTGAAAGTATCAATTTTTTCTGATTCAATGTATTCTTCATTGCTTTTTCCCTTACTTTAGGGTCATCGCTATGTATTAATTCAAAATATTCAGTTGGTACAACTTGCCAGGATAATCCATATTTATCTTTACACCATCCACAAGATCCTTCTTCACCACCATTAGCAGTAAGAGCCTCCCAATAATAATCCGTTTCAGCCTGGTCTTTTGTATTGATAACAAAAGAAACCGATTCATTAAATTTGAATAGTGGGCCAGCAGCTAATATACTAAACTCTATTCCTGCTATTTCAATTACAGCAGTTTCTATACCTGCATCATTTCCACTTTCGTCACTATCGAACTTGCGAAAATCTTTCAACTTACCATCTTTGAAAATGGATATGTAGTAATCTGCCACAGCTTTGGCATCTTTCTCCACCCACAAATAGGGTGTAATTTTTTGAATTGTATCAGTCATTGTTTTGGGTTTTTTATTGTTAAAACAAGATGTTGTTAAGGTTGATACCGCAAGTATAGTTGCAGTCCAAAAGATAATTCTAAGCTTCTTCATTTTTTATTTGTTAAAATTATTAATACGTTCGTCAATTCGTTTAGTGTTACTGTTGCACAGGGAGATATTGGACTCTCTTGTATTTTAACAAAAATTGACAACCAGTATTATATCTGTAAAATGTACGATTGGAGCTTTCATGAAGAGTTTACCTTTGGCGGCAAGTATATTTTAC
>NZ_JANMUN010000262.1:0-17669 GCF_031391665.1 Ferruginibacter sp. | reverse complement strand
TAGATTTGAATATGCCCCGGATGAATGGTAAGCAATGCCTTGCCGAAATAAAAAAGGATCGTACACTCCAAAATATTCCCGTAATTATTTATTCTACTTCTTCCGATAAAAAGGACATTGAAGAAACTATGCAGTTAGGTGCTGTTTTCTTTTTTCAAAAACCCAGCCGGTTTGATGAACTTTCGCAGGCGCTGTATCAAATTATTAACCGTAGCTGGAAATAATACGTCCTTTAACTTTTTTGCAATTTATCAATACACTTTTCCAGGTCAATTCCATTTGCAAGCACATCTGTAAAAATATCTTTTATTTTTTTTACTCTTTTTGGTACAGAAAATATATCGAATGCAGAAGGATGCAAACCGGGTTTAACTTCTTTCCAAAGCAGTGGCGTAGAAACTGTGGCGCCTTCAACTGGCCTCAGGCTATAGGGAGCAGCTACAGTTTGCCCTTTGCTGTTTTGTAAATAATCGAGGTAAATTTTATTACCTCTTTTTTTTAAATTTCGTTCCATGCTTGTAAATTTGGGTAGTTGCCCGTTTGCCAAAGTGCAAAGTATTTCTGCAAAATGCCGCCCCTGTTCATAAGTATATTTTTTACCGGCGGGAATATAAATATGCAGCCCGGTGGCACCCGAAGTTTTGCAAAAAGATCGGGCACCTGCTTTATCTAAAATTTCTTTAAAAACAATTGCAGTTTCAATTACCTGCTCAAAATTATTTTTTGGAGAAGGATCAATATCAATTATAATGTAGTCAGGTTTATCAGGCGATTTAATGGTAGAACTCCATGGGTTTAATTCGATACAACCTAAATTATTAAGGTAGGCAAGCGTGGCTTTATTGTTACAAATTATATAGTCAATATCTTTATTGGCCGAAGCAGAATGTAAAGGGATACTTTTTACCCACGCAGGTGCATCATCACCGGCATCTTTATGATAAAAGCCTTTATCAATAATTCCATTGGGGTTTCTTTTTAAAGATTCAGGTCTGTCTTTAAGATAAGGCAAAATATATCCGGCCATCGATTGATAATAATCTATCATCATGCCTTTTGTAATATTTTTTTTAGGCCAGTAAATTTTATTTCGATTGGTGATTTTTACTTTTATCTTATCAATGATCAACTCTCCGTTTTTGTCGTTATCAGTTATTACAGCTTTCTTCGATGATTTTTTTATTACTGTTTTTTTCATAACAATTTCTTTTGTTTTTTTATCTTCTCTCATCCGTAAAAAAATCGGATGACGCATTTTTCCATCACCCGTCCATTCAGTAAATTTAACTTCGGCAATATATTTTGGTTTTACCCACGTTACCGGCATATTTGTTTTTACTGCTTCATTAAAAGGCGATACAGAAGTTTTTAGAGGTTGCAGTTTATTGTAAATTTCTTTTAATAATGCTTCGCTGAAACCAGAACCTGTATGGCCTGCATATTTTAAATCTTTTTTATCTTTTAATGCCAGCACCAGGGCCCCAAAATATTTTCTGGATCCTGTGGGTTGAGTGTAACCTGTAATAATAACTTCGGTTGATTTATGCTGTTTTATTTTTAACCAGTCGGCAGTTCTTATTCCTTTATGGTATTTGCTATTTGCTTTTTTAGCCATTATTCCCTCCAGGCCTTTCTTTACAGCAATATTAAATAACGCTTTACCTGTACCTGTTACATGGTCCGAATATTTAATGGTATCATTTTTTTTTATAAGTTTTTTAAGTAATTTTTTTCTTTCAGTAAGTGGTAATTCGCAAACGTTTTTTCCATTAAGCATTAAAATATCAAACACATAGTAATAAAGCTGTACTGCATTATTTTCTTCATAATGCTGTAATTGCTGAAAGTTTGATTTGCCATCTTTATTAAGCACTACTATCTCTCCATCCAGTACTGCATTATGAGATATTTTTTTTAGGGCATTAAAAATTGTGGGATAAGCATTGTCAAAACTAAGTCCGTTACGGGAATATAATTTAACTCCTCCATTCTTTATTTCGCTAATAGCTCTGTAACCATCCCATTTAATTTCAAACAACCATTCTTTATCATCAAAAGCGGCATCTGTTTCTTTTGCAAGCATGGGGAGTATAAAATTGTCCAGCTTTTTTTTAGGTGATCTTCTTTTCAATACTAAAGTTTTTTTTTAGTTTTTACATTGGCAGCAAGCCATTTATTTATGGGTGATGTGGATGCTGTTTCGTTTTCGCTGTTATATTTTGTATCAACAGCATATTTATCATTATGCTTAATCAACAGCCAGGCATTTTCCTGATCGCTTTTTAATTTTACCAGTGCAAATTCTCCTTTTAATTTTTTTCCTTCAAGTATAAATTTTAAACTGCCCGATTTTAAACCTGCTTTCAATTTTTTTTCATCAATATTTTTACCAGATCTTTCTATATCTGTATATTCTCCTTTATCCCATATCTCTACAATACCTGCACCATAGCCCGATGGTATTACGCCTTTAAAATCTTTATAAGAATAAGGATGATCTTCCACCATCATTGCTAATCTTTTATCATTTGGGTTCATTGATGGGCCTTTAGGTACTGCCCAGCTTTTTAAAACACCATCTATCTCCAGCCTGAAATCGTAATGCAGCCGTGATGCCTTATGTCTTTGTACAACAAAAGATAAAGAAGATTTTTTTTTCTTTACAATTCCCTCCGGTTCAGGAGAAGAGGAAAAATTTCTTTTTGATTTATATTTAAGCAGGCTCATTTAAGATGCTTTTTTATTTTTTGTTTGCAGGCTTGCTTTTAATTGCGACATAAGGTCTTTAGTTTTATTGTGTACCACTTTAAGATGAGGGGCATTAATTTTTGCACCTTTACTTTTTGCCTTTATTAATTTTAATAATTGAGAAGAATAATTGTCTTTGTATTTACTGATATTAAATTTACCCGATAATTGATTAATTAAACTTACCGCCATTTTAAGTTCGCCGGGCTTTATAGCAGCTTTTGCAGGCAGGCTCAGTTCTTTTGTGTTTCTTATTTCTTCTTCAAACCGAATTTTATTTAGAATAATTACATTATCCGAAACCCTTAAAATTGCCAAAGCTTCTTTATTGCGCATTACAAATGTTGCAATACCTGCTTTGCCGGTTTTATGTAATGCTTCTCTTAATAATGCGTAAGCCCTTACTCCCGATTTTTCAGGCACCAGGTAGTAAGGTGTTTCATAATAAATACTGTCTATTTCTTCCTGCAATACAAAATCACTTATTTCAATAACTTTTGTTTTAACTGCCGCTGCGGTTTCAAAATCTTTATCGCTTAGCACCACATATTTATTATTGAGTAAATAGCCTTTTACAATATTTTCCCATTTAATTTCTTTTCCGGTTTTTTCATTTACTCTCATAAAACGGATATGGGCTAAATCTTTTTTATCCAGCATATCAAGATCAAGTTCGCTTGCCTGGGTAGCACTAAATAATTTTACCGGGATATTTACCAGCCCAAAACCTATTGTACCCGTCCATAATGCTTTCATAATTTATTTTTTTATAATGAATTGAAGAATATCTATTTTTAAAATGTTCATCGTCAGAAATATTTTTTTAGTTGGCCTGTAAAATTTTTATCATAGTGGCTTCTTCGGCCTTAAGATTGTTTTTATCATTGCCTTTTTGATATTGTGTTTGATCAAAATATTTTTTTGCCAATTTGTTTTCATACACCGATAAGATGGCAGGATGGATATAATATTTTTTGCAAACATTAGGTGTATTGCCTAAATGTTTTGATACTGTATTAAGCACCTGCAGCGTATTTTTTTTGCGCTCTGCATCTGTTTCCGGTATGCCAAGTTCTTTAAAAGCAATAAAAGCATTTAAAGAGCCGGCCCATGTTCTAAAATCTTTCGCACTATAATCTCCGCCGCTTATCTTTTTTATATATTCATTTACCATACCGGAATCAATAGGCTTTTTTAAGCCGGCCTCATCATAGTATTGAAAAAGTTCTTTTCCCGGAATGTCTCTGCATTTTTTTACCAGAGCAGCAAGTTTTTTACTTTTTAAAGTAATCTTATGCTCTATCCCTTTTTTACCTTTAAAGAAAAAATGCAGTTCATTACCTTTAATTTCTACATGCCTGTTTTTTAATGTTGTTAATCCAAACGAGCCATAAATTTTTTCATAAAAATTATTACCTATCCTTATGTTTGTTTTTTCAATAAGGCTTACAATCAGTGCTAAAATTTTTTCTGCCGCCAAACCCTCCAGGGAAAGGTCTTTTTCAAGTTGTATCCTTATTGCAGGTAAAACCCTGGCAAACTCCAGCAAGCGGTAATATTTTGTATGGTTACGTAAAGTGTTCCATAAAGGATGGTATTTATATTGTTTTCTTTTTTTTGCATCAATGCCTGTAGCTTGCAAATGGCCGTTTGCCGAGGTGCATATCCAAACATTTTCCCAGGCTGGCGGTATTACCAGGCTTTTTATTCTTTGCAATGTGGTGCTATCGGTTACTTTTTTATCTTTAAGGGTATAAAAAAGATTTTTCCCTTTTTTTAATCTTTTAATACCTTCCTGCGAATCCTGCACATACAAAAGATTAATTGCCTTTGCAGTTTTTTCGGGATCTCTGCTGATATCTTTAATTTTTTTTCTGGGAATTTTTATTATTTCTTCAACAGGCGTTGTCATAATAGAATCATTAAAAATTTGTAAAGCAGTTAATAAGTTTAAATTTTGTGCCAAATCGAACTGATATGGGAAAAACATAAAAGTGCCGGGGCTATTCATTTCATGCGGCACAGCATACACACTTACGCTCATTTTGTAGAAATAATTTCCTTTTTTAGTTTTTTGCTATTTGGTAGTGCAATTGAATAGTGGCTGGAGCAATTATTGCTGATTATAAAAAATGGGAAATTTTATTTTAGCTTTACAGGCACCATGGACGGAAGTAAAAGAGTTACTTAAAGAAGTAAACAGCGAACTTTCTGATGAAGACTTAATTTATGAACCTGAAAGGGGAGAGGAATTACTAGAAAGGCTTTCAGTAAAAATGGGCCGAACTAAAGAGCATATTAAAACATGGATAGAAAGCGTATCTGCTAATACAAGACCTTCATTTTAGAGCCACAACTTAATCATTTAACCTTTTTAAGTTGGAAGCAACCTAAAAAACTACATGTGGAAATTACTGTAAAATAAACGTAAAATTACTTGGTAGTTTGACATTATCACCTATATTTGACCTTTAATCACCACAAGACGTCAAATATGGATACCAACGAAATTTCGGATGAGGGTCTTAAACATTTAGAGAATTGGCTTATTGAAAATGGGTATTCAAATATTGTGATAGACAAATTTAAAGCTGATGTAGCAGATATTCATGCAAAAGGATCAATCGAAAATATTATCGTAGAAGTTAAAACAGTGCTTCATCCTGATGAAAAAACTGTTTTAAGCCGCACTGATAAATTTGCTTTGAAGGAACTGGCTAACAGGCTTGAAAAAATCGCTTATGTGGCCTATGTAGTAATTGATAAAGATAAAAATCTTATTGGCGAAATTGTTTGGGAAAGACTGAATTAAGGCAAAGTAAAAACAACTGTAATTGAACAACCTTTACCTTTTTTAGATTCAATACTAACCTTTCCGTTGCTTACCTCTGATCTGCTTTTTATATTTTTTAAACCTACTCCTGTTCGTTTTTTAGCTGTATCAAAACCAACGCCATCGTCTTTAATACTCAGGTAAATTTCATCTCCTATTTTAGCAATACTTATTTCAACTTTTGAAGCGTTTGCATGTTTAATAATATTATTTAATTGTTCCTGTACAATTCTAAAAATAGTAAGTTTTATTTTTTTATTTAACAGGCCTTCGTTAAAATTTTTCCATTTTGTTTCAATAGTAAAAGGATTTACCAGCTTCATGCTGTCCACCAGGTCGTTTACTGCCTGGAGCAAACCGATTTCTTCAAGCGCTGGGGGTATTAATGCATTGGTAAGTTTTTTTATAGCTGCCATTACCCTTTCGGTAAGTAATTTACTTTCAGTTATAAGTTCGGGGTTAAGTTTATTTTGTGTAAGGGTAAATTCCAGGTATAGTTTTATTGTAGCCACTATCTGGTTAATATTTTCATGCAGTTCTTCACCAATTTCAATGCGTTCTTTTTCCTGGCCCATAATTACTGCATCTGTAATCTGTTGCTCCCTTAATTTTCTTACTTCTACCAGGCTGCTTTCCAATTTTATTTTTTCAGTAATATCATTACCCAAAGTAAGTACTGCTTTTTTACCATTGTAATTTATAATGTGCGATGATATTTCTAAAACAACAGAAGACCCTGTTTTAGTTTTGTGATGGCGCTGCAATGTTTTTTTTGTGAACGAATCGCTTTTAACTTCCTGAAATAACTCTAAAAAAAAGATAGATTCTTCTTTAGGATGAATATCGGGTATGGTAAGGCGTAAAAATTCTTCTCTTGGATAGCCGTACAGCTGCTCAGCAGCTTCATTTACTTCAATAATTTTTAAATCATTAATATCCCAAATTATAATGCTCGATGGATTATTATTAAATAAATACCGGTAACTCTCTTCTGATGCTTTTAATAATTCTTCGGATATTTTATGTTCAAGAATAATGGTTAAGATATTCTTTGCCCTTTCAATGGTTTTTTCTTCTTCTTTTGTGGGTGTTTTTATCTCTTTATAATAAATGGCAAAGGTACCCAGTACCACATTTTTTGAATTTATTATGGGAAAAGACCAGCACGACCGTAAACCGGCAGTAAGAGCATATTCTTTATAATCTGCCCATCTTATATCATTTTCAATATCGGCAACAATTACTTTTTGTTTTTTAAAAGCAGCAGTACCGCAGGAGCCTGTATTTTCTCCAATTACAGCACCTTCAATTACTCTGCTGTATTCTTGAGGTAAAGACGGGGCCGCCCAATTGTATAAACTATTGTTCTGTAATTTTAAAACAGAGCATAGCATGCCGGGGTGAATTTTTTCTATTTCCTTCAGATAATGGGATAGATTGTTTTCAATTTTACTGTTGTATGCTGCAGTACTTTCTAAAAATTCCTTTTCAATTCTTTCTAATTCTGTTAACCGTTTAGTTTCTGTAACATCCTTAAAAAAAATAGAGCAACCAGTTTCTGAAGGATAGATATTTATCTCCAGCCAAACATTAGCAGGCTCATAAAATTCTTCAAAATGAACGGATATTTTATTCTCAAGTGCTTTTTTATGTTTAAAATAAGATAGATTTTTTTTTGATCCCTTATAAAAATCCCAAAAAATTTTTCCGGTAATTTCTTCTTTTTTTATGCCCGATATTTTCTCTACTTCCCTGTTCCAGTATTTAACTCTCCAGTTAAAATCAACCGAAAAAAACCCATCGGTTATGCTGGCTAAAACCTGCTTTAGCTCCCACGCCGATTTTTTTTGTTCGCTTAAATTGGTAATTAAGGTACTGGTTCTTTGCTCTCCCTGGGAATTAATAAAAATGGCAGAAAAAATTTCTACAGGAAAATGCTCACCATTCTTTTTTATTCCTGTTGTAATTGTTTTTAAAAAACCATTTTTATCCCGGTATTTTAAAGCTTCCAGAAAATTGATGTCGGTGTAGTCAATAATATCCTGCCGGCGAATTACCTTAAACTCTTCAGCAGTATAACCAAATAATTTACTGGCAGCTTCATTACTTTCTACAATGCATCCATTTTCGCCGGGTATGGTTATGAAAAACGCAATTAATGAATTTTCAGTAAGTATTTTATGCGTTTCTTCGCTTGGGTCAAGTGAGTATTCGAAAACGTCACCAACAGAAGTTGAAATTGCATTAGTGTTATTCATTACAGACCTATATTATGCAGATATTGCTTTAGGGGTATAGTAAAAACATAATATTTTTTGCTTTTACAGGTAAAATGGTTAAAAACAAGTTACAAAAAAAATGCTTTAATAATATTCGCAAGTTATATTTTCTCTAATTTTTAAAAAATGGCAATAAAACTTATTTTTTGTAGAAATTTTTCTATCTTTAGTTACCTTATAACACTAAATCGTACTTGCTTTGAAAAAATTTTTAATTATAGATGACCACGTTATAGTTCGCTCTGGAATGAAGCTCCTTCTTTCTGAAATATATAAGTCTGCTGATATTCACGAAGCTTTTGACGGGGACACTGCAACCCAAAAATTAAAAGAAAATACCTTCGATTTAATAATGATGGACATCCAGATGCCCAAAACAGATACATTTGGTTTAATGGAATATATACATGTAAGGTATCCAGAAGCTAAAGTGCTTATCTTTTCTGTAAATGCAGAAAATACTTATGCCAAGAGGTTTATGAAGGCAGGTGCCTATGGGTTTGTATCTAAAGAATCGCCGCTGGAAGAAATAATTAAAGCCATTAACCTGGTGCTTAACGACAGAAAATATATTAGCGAAACCTTGGCCTATAAAATTGCCGAAGATTCCATTGCAGGGCGAACGGATAATCCTTTTAATAAACTTTCCCCCCGGGAGTTTGAAATTGTGGCATTGCTTTTAAATGGTAAAACAGTAAGCGACATATCCCAAATACTAAATATCCAGGTTTCAACCGTGGGTACTCACAAAGCCCGTTTGTTTGAAAAACTAAGCGTAACCAATATACTGGAACTAAAAGAACTGGCTACAGTTTATAAAGTTTAATTAGTAAAAAAATAGATTTCCTTTTATTCTTTCTTCAATTTCTGCCCAATTTTTTGGTGTACAGTCATTAATTTAAAAAAAAATAATAGAAACTTTTCTACATAAGATTTGTAGATAAGTCTACATTTTATTATTATTTAATTATTGATTTTTACAGTCATAATATTATTTGGTGTATCGATTAGCCAACTAATAACAATATCCTAATTCAAAAACTTTTATGATTAAATCCTCCACCCGAAAGATCAGCATCTATCTTAATGTAGATGAAAACAGTATCAGGGATTATTTTAACCCACACGACCCGGCAAGATTGGAAAGAAGGCAGCTTGGCCAGGAATTTCAAAATTATCTTAACGATTCAGTAGCCTGCGCCGGCAGACATACAGTTATTGATTACAAAGTTTTTTGCAGCGAATCGGGCAGTATGCGGTTTATGGTAGAACCTTTGATGAGAACAATACGCCGCCATTTTCAAATAAAAAAAATGCTCAAAGAAGTTGAGTTTCATAAATTCAAAAAGAAAAATTATATCCTGCTTTGTATAAGCATATTGGTGGTAATGTTTTGCCAGGGTATTCTTCCCAATTTATTCGGTCAGGATCATCGTATTCATTCCATGTTCAGCAATGCTATTGATGTATTTAGCTGGGTAGTGCTTTGGAAACCAATTGAGCGCCTGATATTTTACTGGAACCCTTTTCTTAAAGAAATATTAATGCTTGACAAATTGCAAAATGCAAAATTAAAAATTGTAGAAAGTGAAGAAGAACTTGTTAATCATCATTTGGAGCATTATGATGCAGCATAATACTGCAGCACAAAGCAAATCTGGTATTGAAAATTATAATTTTTTCGGCAGCGGCCAGGCTTATGTATGGATGCCGGTATTGCATCATCAGGGTAAAAACGGCGTTTATACGGAGCTGAGGTATAATTACGAAGAACTTAAAACCGCATCAGTTTACATAGGAAAAAATTTTAGACAGGAAGGAAAAATAAACTTTTCAGTTACACCAATGCTGGGGATGGTTTTCGGAAATTTTAATGGAGGATCTGCGGCAATGAACATGGATATAGAGTATAAGAAAATATTTATTTCAACACAAAACCAATACACAATTAGTAAAGATGATATTAATAATAATTTCTTTTTTAACTGGACAGAACTGGCCATTCAACCAAAGTCATGGTTTTATACCGGTGTTAGTACACAGCAAACGCAAGTGTATAAAACAAAATTTGTATCGGAGTACGGAATTTTAGCAGGCTTCATTATAAAAAAGATTACGATACCGGTTTATATTTTTAACCCGTTAAATAAAAACAGAAACGTTGTAATTGGAGTAAATGCCGAATGGTAATAATTAAAAATTTTAAACATGCAGGAAACAAAAACTATTTCCTGTGCTCCATAACTATGAATCAGCCAAACCCTTAACATCTATTTTATGAAAAAATTAATCTTTACGCTTGCGGCATTTTTTATTGCCCTGCTTTCTTACGCCCAGTTTGGTGTTGGAACTGTTACCCCTAATTCTACCTTAGATGTGAAAGGTTCTGTGGCAACCAACTACAGAGGTTTTACGTCAAATACATCAGCATCTGTTACCGACAATCTTTTAGTATTTACTGGCAGTAGTGCGGCCACAGTAACACTGCCCACGGCAGTAGGTTGCGATGGCAGAAGTTATATGATAAAAAATGCAAGTACTACTGGCCCAACACCAGTTGTTACCATTGCCACTACGTCGGCCCAAACAATTGACGGTGCTGGTTCCTGGACCCTTACTTCAGCTAACGAAACCATTACGCTGATCAGTAACGGTGCTAACTGGCATGTTTCGGCACAGAGTTTACCCGGTGGTTCGGGTGTCAGCTGGACACAAAATGGTAATTCACTCGCTTCTCAAAAATCAATTGGAACTATCAGCAACCATTCCCTTCCTTTTATTACAAACAATACCGAAAAAATGCGGCTTACCAATACTGGTAGTTTAGGGATAGGTACTTCAACTTTTAATGGTACCAACCCTGAAAAATTATTGGTAGATGCCGGTACAACCACTTCAGTAAATGCTATTGTAGGCAAAGGTACTATTGACAGTTACCTGCAATTAAATATTCAGAATAACTCTGCTGGTACAAGCTCATCATCCGATGTGGTGGCTACTGCAAATAATGGCAGCGAAACCACTAATTATGTTGATATGGGTATAAATGGGGGCAGTAATACAAGCGGTATCATGGGAGCAGCAAATGATGCCTATTTATATAATATCGGCCAAAATATGCTGGTGGGCACAGGCTCTGCTTCCAAGTCTTTAGTATTTATGACTGGTGGTACAACACAATCAACTAATGAAAGAATGCGTATTGATGGTAGCGGAAACGTTGGTATTGGAATAACCAACCCTGCATATAAATTACATGTAACGGCTGCAAGTAACCCTTTGTTTTTAAGTGGTGTACAAACTGGGACAAATACTGACAGTGTGGTTACTATCAATAACGGTATTATCAGAAAAATAAGTGCGGCGGCTTCAACTGCAAATGCATGGTCAACAGGAGGCAATACTGGTACTAACCCGGCAACAAATTTTTTAGGAACTACAGATGATAAGCAAATGATCCTGAAATCTAACGGGCAATCTTATTTGGAATTTGGCCGCCGTCAAACACTGGGGCTTACACAGGGATTTACTGACTATGATGATAACAATGAAAAAGTTACTTATGTACGATCTGCTTTGCAGTTTGAAGCACCCAATGCATCATTTTACAAACCCAAAATGTTTACAGATGTTAATGGTAATTTTAGGGTGAAAGGAAGTTCTGCAGGTACGGATTATTTTGAATTTGGATCAACAGGTACCAGTAATAACGGTGGGTTTGAATTTATTATTGGCGACGATGGTGATGAACCCATTCTGTTTAAAAGCTATCATTATTTAAATGGTATGTCGGAAATAATGCGGTTGCAAAGTGGTAGAATGTCAGTAGGTTCTAATGCTTTCAATCCCACTAATCCAGAAAAATTATTAATAGATGCAGGGATTACCAGTTCATACAATTTGATGACGGGAAAAGGAAGTATTGATAACTACCTTCAGATAAATGTGCAAAACAGATCTACAGGTACAAGTGCCAGCTCAGATCTTGTTGCCACAGCCGACAATGGCTCTGAGACGGTTAATTATGTAGATATGGGTGTCAATTCCAGCGGTTATAATAATACTTCGGTACCAGTTTTAAATGGCATTAACAATACGTATTTGTATGGAGCAGGCAACGATCTTACCATTGGCAATTTAGGAAATAACAAGCCAATTATATTTTTTACCACACCAAACGCAACACAGGCAAATGCGGCTGAAAGAATGCGTATTGATGGTACAGGAAATGTTGGAGTAGGAATTATTACACCCACATCGGTATTACATATTGCAGGCAGCCAGGCATTACCCATAAGTACAAAAACTGGTGCATATACTGCTACTGCAAGCGATCATACACTTATCATTAATAATGCAGGCGCTGTTACCATTACACTTCCGGCAGCAGCCGGTTGCCAGGGCAGGCTTTATATAATTAAGAAAATTTCAGCAGCATTAAACAACGTAACTATTGACCCTAACGCCGCTGAAACTATTGATGGCGCTGCCACCCGTGCACTTACCACACAATACGAAACTGTAAGGATACAATCTAACGGTACAAGCTGGTTTATTTTATAAAATAATTAATAACGCAGATTTTTATTGAGCCTGTTAATATTTAAAACTATGAAAACATTAATCGTAACATTTTTATGCCTGGCTTTACATTTTTTTATTAACTGCTGTTTAATGGCACAAGTGGTAGTTCAAAATAATGGCATTGCTTTCATCAGCATGTCTTCTGATATAGTTTTTATCAATGGATCGCTTAACAATGCATCAGGTGCTGCACTTACTAATAATGGCAGCCTGTATGTAAGCCAGAATATTACCAACAACCAGCCGGCAATGGCAACAGGTACAGGAACTTTGTATTTAAATGGCACTGCTACGCAAACTGTTGCAGGGTCTCAAACTTTTAAAACATTTAATCTTGTTACCAATAACAGCACAGGCTTTACTTTAAATAATAACCTTAGTGCAGGCGGGCTTCATACTTACGCAGCCGGGCTTATCACTACATCTGCCGCACCCAATTTTATGATTTATGAATCAGGCGCATCTTATACCGGTGATAACGATAATAAACATGTAAATGGATGGGTGAAAAAAAACGGCAACAGCGATTTTGTTTTTCCTGTGGGCAACGGAACTTACGAAAGAACCATTGCATTAATCAACATTACAACAACAGGTGAGTTTAATGTAAAATATTTTGATGGGCCAACGCCAAACACCAGCAGTCTTTTTCCTCCTTTGGTATTAGTAGATGTAAATGAATACTGGACGATTAATAAAATAAGCGGTGGCAGTGCAAGGGTCGCAATGAATTGGGATCATAGTAAAGTGCCCGTGCCGCAGGTGCTTACTTCAAATATAAGGGCTGCCTATTACAATAACAGTTTTTGGGCAAGTATAGGCGGCACCGGTACTGGTAACACAGCAACTACAGGTTCGGTTACATCAAACAGCGTATCGGCATTTAATAATACGTTTACCCTTGGCAGTGTTGCTTATGTATTACCTCTTAACATTGTTAGCTTTAACGGAAAACGTAACGGAACTTACAACAAACTTAACTGGACAATTAATAACGAAACAGATGTAAAGCAATACCAGTTGCAACGCAGTAATGATGCAGTGAATTTTACGACTATTAATGTGCAGGCAGCCAAAAATAATGGAGGCAATGAATTATATGCTTATGAAGACGTTTCGGCTATGCAAAACAAAGTGTATTACCGCTTACGTTGTGTAAATAATAATGGCGAAGTTTTATATTCCGGTATAGTGGTTATTGCACAAGCTGTAAACGACCGCAAAGATTTTTATGTAATTAAAAATCCGGTTACTGAAAAGATTGATATTTATGCAGCTGCAGCAATAAAAGGTACTTATACTTATACACTTACAAATAATGCCGGGCAAATTGTGCAAATGGGTAAACTGGATATAAGAAACGAAGGCATTTACACCATTAATTTACAAAACTACTTATCATCGGGTATGTATATGCTAGTAGTAACAAATGGCGAGAATATTTTACAAAAAAATATTTTAAAAGACTAATAAATTCTTTCTGCATAGCTTTTTTTAAAAGCAGTTTTAATGGAATAGTACAGCACAGCGGGGGTTTTCTAATCCCTGCTCTTTTTATTTTAGCCCATTGCTAATTAAAAATTAATGTTTAAAAATTTAAAATAGAATTATCATGCAACTTTTCTTCGTTTACCCGGCGTTTTTTTTTCAACGCTGAGAAAATGAGATGGCAGAGTTTACGCTGAGCCCTTCGACTTTGCTCAGGATTCACTCTGCGACAACTCATTTTCTTATTTTTTCTTCAGTAAAATTTGCAGCATGGCCAAATGCTTAACAATAATTTTAAATGCACCAAAATATATTTGCACCTGTTTTTTTGCCCTAAAAAAAGTAGCTTCGTAAAAAAATACATTTTATGGAGTTAAAAGAACAATTTGAAAAAGCCTCAGCCGACAGTAAAAACTTACCTGCCAAACCCGATAACGAAACTTTACTGCAACTGTATTCTTTGTACAAACAGGGAACTGAAGGTGATGTAAACACCGAGGCACCCACCAACCCTTTTGATTTTGTTGGTAAAGCAAAATACGAAGCCTGGTCATCAATAAAAGGAAAAACCAAAGAAGCTGCGATGGAGGAGTATGTGGCGTTGGTGGAAAAGTTGAAAGGGTGAGGTTTGTAATAAAAAAAAGGATTGAACCCATAAGTACATTTCATGAAATGTATTTTCAATACATACTTCTATTAGTAAATTAATAATACCCAAATAATGTTATGAGATCTTTAATGTCATTCTATATTATTGCTGCTATTTTTTTTTGCCAAGGCTGTGGTAATAAATCGAATACTATTATCAGGCAAAATTTTTCTAATGGAGTAAATAATAATTTTAAGGAGAATGACACTAATAGGGTTAATATATGGTTATATAAAAGTTTATTAAATCATGTAAGTAAAGAAGATAGTTTGCTTTTATATGAGAGATATGGCCACCTCTGGCATGAGTATGGATTATATAATTGTAAAACAAAAGAATATTTATTTACTACAATGGAAAATGGGTATAAATTTAAAAATGATACTACAATTGAGAGCAGACTTTTACATACAAAGCTGAAAGAGTATATAGGGAAATCAGAGCAAGAATTATTTGAAAAAACA
Organism: Ferruginibacter sp.; assembly: GCF_031391665.1. Classification (GTDB taxonomy): domain Bacteria; phylum Bacteroidota; class Bacteroidia; order Chitinophagales; family Chitinophagaceae; genus Ferruginibacter. The sequence continues at coordinate 2,624 of NZ_JANMUN010000262.1, read as the reverse complement.
AGGACTGCAACTCGGTCAGAATTAATGCACGGAACTTATACTTCTATGAGTATTATTAAGATAAAAAGTAAGAATGAAGCTTTTGTTAAATCTTTTTATTTCTAATCTTCTTCAGATTTGTTATTAATGCTTGCGGAAATGACTCACAGCGAAGGAGTATCTGTATTGTTAAATTACCAAAAATAACTATAGCCTTTAATATTATTAATTAATAAAAAAATGCCGACATAAAACCGGCATTTTTTCTATTTAATAAAATAAATTTTTTCTACTGTATCAGCGCCACATTTCCCTTCAGCGTTAGTATCGTACTGTTATCGCACAGTATATCAACCGTATAAACAAATACATCTGGGTTTTGTTTTAATCCTTTAAATGTACCGTTCCATCCTGCAGCAGCATCGTTAGGCGAAAAACCGTTTTTCTCAAACACTACTTCGCCCCAGCGGCTGAATATGCGTAATGTTTTTATGCTGAATAAACCTGTACCTCTCGGGTAAAAAATATCATTGTTACCATCGCCGTTAGGGGAGAAGGTATTTGGTATAAATATATTTGCGCCATTGCATACAACAAAAACTGTTACATGGTCTCTCGTTTTACAACCACCGGCATTTCTAACTTCAACGGTGTATTGTGTAGTTTCTCTTGGCTTAACTGTTACACCTGGAAAATTATTTTGTACAATGCTTTGTGTGGGTGTCCATATTGCAGTACTCACATCGGCAGAAACTACAGGTATAAGTTCAATAGATTGTCCTACATTAATTGTTTTATCAACACCTGCTTCCACTGTTGGTATCGGATAAACTTTTACAGTTACATAGCCGGTATCTTTAAAGCATGCTTTATCATCTGTACCAATAACTTTGTATGTAGTTGTTGTGGACGGGCTTGCTAAAGGTGTTGCAATGGTGGTGCTGTTTAAACCTGTTGCCGGGCTCCATACATAACTTGCTGCCCCACCTGCAAATAATCTTACAGCACTTCCTTTGCATAAAGTGTCACCAATACTGTTAGTCATAGCAAATGGTTGTTTTACATGTACCATTATACTGTCTTTGTTAATGCAACCCTGTGCTGTTCTTCCTTCTACAATATAATTAGTTACCGAATCTGGTTGGGCAACCGGCCTTGCACAATTGATACAACTTAATCCTGTAGCCGGTGTCCATGTATAACTTGATGCGCCTGTTGCATTAAGTGTAATAGTTTTACCCCTGCAAACAAGTGTATCTGCGCCTGCATCAATTGTGGGTACTAAAAAGGCATCAACAGATTTATTAACGGTGTCTTTACAACCGCTGCTGTTAGCGGCAATAAGCTGTATGCCATAAGTTCCGGCAACGGTATAAATCTGTGCTGGCGGATTTTGTAAGTTAGATGTGTTGCCATTTCCTAAATCCCAGTTCCAGCTTATTGCAGAGGTATCGGCAATAAATAATTGTCCGTTAAAGTTAACCGTTAGTGGTGTACAGCCGTTTGCAGTACTGGCAATATTTGCCTGCGGCGATGCAACAATTTTTACGGGTACTGCACTCCTGGCAGTATCGGCACAACCAGTTTGTGTGGTAACTATTAACTGCGGGTAATATAAACCGGCAGTTGCATAAAAATGTGTGGGGTTTTGTAAAGAAGAGGTATTGCCATCTCCAAAATCCCATGCATAAGTTGTAATAATGTCATTGCTTAAAGATGAATCGGAAAACGAAACGGAAGCTGCATCGCAATAAGTTTGATTGATAAAACCAAAATCTGTAATTACACCATTTACCGAAATGGTATCAGGCCCCAATATTGGTACAACACATCCTCCGGGATCAACCAAAATCATTTTGGGTAAATAAATACCGGGTATGGTGTAAGTATAGGAAACAACAGAGTCCGTTGTTGAAAGAGTAGTGCCATCATTAAAATCCCAGATAAATGAAAGCCTGTCCTGAGTGTTGGCAATAAAATTTACGGTTAGTGGTTTACAGCCAACTATTGGCCCGTAAGTAAATGTTCCCTGCGGACCACGTACAGTAATTTGTTTTTGTATGGTATCAATACAACCACCCGGGCTTGTAATGATAAGCTTTGCAAAATATATTCCTGGTACATTATAAAAGTGCGATGGATTATCGGTTTGTGTGGAAGTGCCGTCACCAAAATCCCAGTTTACAGAAGTAAAATTTTGTGAAGTATTGGTAAAGCTGATGAATAAAGGCGGGCATGTTCCCAACGAATCACTCATAATAAAATTTGCATGCGGCGATAAAATGGTAACATAGTTGGGATGAATTAAAGAATCTGTACAACCATATTGGTCGGTAATAAATAATTTAATTGTGTAAACGCCATCGGCAGCATAACTGTGTACTGGATTTGCTGAAGAGCTGGTATTACCATCTCCAAAATTCCAATTATAAATTAATGATGGACCGGTTGATGTATTGATAAAAGTAATTGGTTTTGTTGGGCACGATAATGTATCGGTAGTAGAAAAAGCTGCAACAGGTTTTGAAATAATAATTGGACTTGCATTTATTATAGAATCTATACAACCCTTACTATCTGTAATTTTTAATGCAACAGTATAACTTCCCGGCCCTGCATAAGCATGTTGAAAAGGAGGTGCAGTT
>NZ_JANMUN010000236.1:0-5280 GCF_031391665.1 Ferruginibacter sp. | reverse complement strand
AGGCCCGAATTAGGAAATTTTACAAAAGACGCAAACCCTCCCGGCGGGCCTTTAAAATTTTATACTGCATTTGATGGTACCGGTTCGGACAAACTGATGAATGCAGTGGACAGCATAAGGGCTACTTTTCCTTCAGATAATCCTTTTACTTCTATAGCTGGTATTTCTGGGAAAGGTGTACAAGGTTCCGCAGCAAAAGATAAGGCTATAAAATATCCGGCAGCAAATGATTTTTCAAAATCTACCAGTATTACTGTGGCTTACTGGATGAAAAATGTGCCAGCTACAGATGGCGAACCGGAGTTTCATTTCTCTCTTCCATCAAAAGATTTCTGGCACGAAAGCGCCATGTTTTTACTGGTAGAAAAGGGTGGCCCAAATGCAGATAATAGTTCTGCTGCCGGCATGGCCTGCACTTTTGCAGTAATGGATAACTGGGTTGAATTTAGAGGTGCAAACAAATTACCCAATGTATTAAATGGCAACTGGCATCATGTTGCATTTGTATATGATGAAACAAGTTCTAAAGTAACGGCTTATGTTGATGGTGTTGCAGTACCTTATACAGGAACTGGTAATAATATAGGATTAGGCAAACTTAAATTTAATAATGTAAACAATTTTGTATTGGGTGGCTGGAACAAGCATGCTTCGGGTACAGGTGGAGCACAGGATGCCTGGATACATGGTTACTCCGGTGCTATGGATCAGTTCCGTTTATATGGTAAAGCACTTTCAGCTTCTGAAGTTTTAGCTTTATTCAATAGTAAATTGTAATATTTATAATTCTTTAGCAAGTTCATAAGCAAAAAAGGGCAGGCACATTTATTGTTCGGCCCTTTTTTACTTATAATAACCTTTTAAAATTTATTTTTCTAAATGCGTAGCAACAGAAATTTATCCGGGTACATTTTCTTATTTTCTGTACAGGCTATTGCATGTTTTTCTTCCTGTAAAAATAATACAGCATTATTTGAAAGTTTACCTACTTCAAAAACCAATATCAGTTTTAAAAACCAATTAGAAAAAAAGAAAACATTTAATATTCTTTATTATCTATACTATTATAATGGCGGCGGCGTGGCCACAGGCGATATTAATAATGATGGGTTACCGGATATTTATTTTGCTGCCAACAGTAGAGGAAATAATAAATTATACCTGAACAAAGGCAATTTTGAATTTGAAGACATTACCATTAAAGCAAATGTTGGAGGTACAGCCGATTGGTGTACTGGCGTAACGATGGCGGATGTAAACAGTGATGGTTACCTGGATATTTATGTAAGTACTGTAAGTAATAAATATGGCTTAACAGGGCATAACGAATTATTCATCAATAATAAGAACAATACTTTTACTGAAAGTGCAGCAGCTTATGGTTTAAACACTTCCTGCTTTACCACTCAAGCGGCTTTTTTTGATTACGATCGTGATGGTGATTTGGATTGTTACATGCTCAATCAATCGCATCATCCGCATGCAAATATTGTAGATACCATTAACCGAAAAAATTATGATTCACTTTCCGGCGACAGACTTTACAGAAATGATTTGAATACTGCAACAAAAAATTTTACAGAAGTTTCAAAAGCAGCAGGCATTTACCAAAGTAACCTGGGATATGGATTAGGTATTGCAGTGGCAGATATAAACAATGATGGCTGGGATGATATTTACATTGGCAACGATTTTCATGAAAATGATTATTATTATATAAATAACGGTAATGGTACATTTACTGAAAGCAGCGCAAAACATTTCCGGCACTACAGCCGCTTTAGTATGGGTAATGATGTGGCCGATTATAATAACGATGGTCAGCTGGATATAGTAACAGTTGATATGCTGCCTCCCGACGAAAAAACATTAAAAACTTATGGCAGCGATGAAAATCCAGACATCTATAAAGTAAAATTAACCATACCCGGTTATCAAAATCAGTATTCAAAAAATTGTTTGCAACGCAACAATGGAAGTGGTGTAAGCTTTAGCGAAACTGCTTTGCAAAGCGGCGTATCGGCTACCGACTGGAGCTGGAGCCCCCTGTTTGCAGATTTTGATAACGATGGGAATAAAGATTTATTTATCTCAAGCGGTATTGTAAAACGCCCTGTAGATTTAGATTTTGTTCGCTTTGCAGATAAACAAAAAGCAAAAGGCATGGATGCTACTGATAAATATGATGATGAAACTATTGCGGCTATGCCTGATGGAGATGCTCATCCATTTTTATTTAAAGGAGATGGCAAATTAAGTTTTAAAGACGTAAGTGAAAGTTGGGGAACGCAAAAATTAAAAGGTTGTTCTAATGGCGCTGCTTATGCCGATTTGGATAATGACGGCAATCTTGACCTGGTGGTGAACTGTTTAAATGCGCCTGCTCAAATTTTAAAGAATAATGCGCCAAAGAAAAATTTTATTGATATTACTTTTAAAGGCGATAGTATAAATACAGCAGGCATTGGTTGCAAAGCTTACGTTTTTGCGGGAGGAAAAATGCAATACCAGCAATTGATGGCAGTAAGAGGATTCATGTCTTCCTCCTCTACACAATTGCATTTTGGGTTAGACAGTATTAAAACGATAGACAGTGTGTTATTGGTTTGGCCCAATCAAAAATATCAGCTTATAAAAAATGTTGCTATTAATAAAAATTTAGCTGTAAATAAAAATAGTGCACAAAGTGATTTTGTTTATACCGGTTTTTTTTCTGCAAAAAGCGAAAAAATGGTTGATATTTCTGACCAGGTGAATTGTAAATGGAAACATATTGAAAATGATTTTGTGGATTATAATATGCAGTATCTCATCCCTCATGCTTTATCAACAAGAGGCCCAAAGCTTGCTGTAGCAGATGTAAACAAAGATGGCCTGGATGATTTTTATGCCTGTGGCGCAAAATTTCAACCAGGTGTATTAATGATACAGCAACCCAACGGAACTTTTAAAGAAAGTGATACGGCATTGTTTAACAGATTTGCCATCTGCGAAGAAGTAGATGCTGTTTTTTTTGATGCTAACGGCGATTCTTCTGTAGATCTTTTGGTAATAAGCGGTGGCAACGAAATTCCAGCAAACGGTGTGGCCTTGCTGGATAAATTATATATCAACGATGGTAAAGGACATTTTGCAAAAGAAGCCAATCCTATGTCGGTTGTGTTTGAAAATAAAAGTTGTGTTACCGCAGCTGATGCAGACAACGACGGTGATATAGATTTTTTTATTGGCAACCTGGCAAGCCCTGCAAAATATGGCCCGCCAACAACGTCTTATCTTTTTTTAAATGATGGTAAAGCACATTTTACAAAAGCAGGCGATAATATCATTCCGCTTTCATCGCTTGGCATGGTTACTGCTGCATCTTTCACTGATATTGATAATGATGGCTGGAAAGATTTGGTGGTTACCGGCGAGTGGATGCCGATGAAAATATTTAAAAATAATAAAGGAAAATTTGTAAAAACAGATATTGCAAAATCAACAGGTCTTTGGCAAACTGTGTATACTACGGATGTAAACGGGGATGGCTTTGCAGATATTTTAGCCGGCAACTGGGGGTGGAATAATAAATTTTGGGCAGGCAAAAACGGACCACTTAAATTGTATGTAAAAGATTTTGATAATAATGGTACTACAGAGCAAATCATGGCTTATACCATTGATGGAAAAGAATATCCATTTTTAGCAAAAGACGAACTGGAAAGATCGTTACCGGTATTAAAAAAAGCTTATTTAAAATACAGCGATGTAGCAGGGCAAACAGTGCAGTATATGTTTTACGATTTGTTTAAAGATTACCAGGAATTAATAGCAGAAGTACTGGCATCATCATGTTTTATAAACGATGGTAAGGGAAATTTTGAAAGAATGGATTTACCTGCTGAATTGCAGTTTTCGCCAATTTTTTCCTTTGCAGCAAATTATAATAGTGCAAACAGTTATTTAGCCGCAGGAAATTTTTATGGCGTTATTCCTTACGAGGGAAGGTACGATGCTTTGCAACCAACTTTTTTTTCTTACAATAAAAATATCACTGCATTGCAATATGATAACGGGCTTGCTGGTATTACCGGCGAAGCAAGAGATACCAAATGGATTAATTATGCCGGTGGAGGAAAAGTTTTAATTGTGGCCAGAAATAATGAACCTTTAATTTTTTTAAAACCAAATAATCAATAGTACCATGCACATCAAAAAATTTGTACCTGCACTATTTTTAGGAGCTGCGTTTTTATCGTTAAACTCAAATTGTTCTAAAAGTAAATCTCCTGCTCCGGGGCCAGATCCTGTGCCACCGGTAGTTGTACCCGGTACCATTGCATCATGGATAACTAAAGGAGATAAAACGCTCTTACTAAAAAAGCAAAATAACTTACTGGCATTTAATGCTGCAGCAAATAATTTACCAACAGTAGAAGTAGACAGCACAATCGCCTATCAAACCATAGATGGCTTTGGTTATACTTTAACAGGAGGTAGTGCATTTTTGATTAACCGCTTACCATCAGCACAAAAAATTGCGCTGCTGCAGGAGCTCTTTGGTAATGATGAAAATGCCATCGGCATCAGTTATCTCCGCTTAAGTATTGGCGCATCCGATTTAAGTGCAGAAGTTTTCAGTTACAATGATATGCCTGCAGGGCAAACAGATGTTACCCTCACTAATTTTAGTTTATCAAAAGATACGGTTGATGTAATTCCGTTATTAAAAGAAATACTTTTAATAAACCCTGCCATAAAAATTATGGGTTCGCCGTGGAGTCCGCCGGTATGGATGAAAGATAATGGCAGTTCTATTGGCGGTGGATTGCAAACACAATACTATAATGTATACGCAAACTACTTTGTAAAGTACATTAATGCCATGAAGGCAAAGGGCATTACTGTTGATGCCATCACTATTCAAAACGAACCGCAACATGGAGGTAATAACCCCAGCATGGTAATGTCGGCAACGCAACAGGCCAATTTTGTAAAAAATAATTTAGGCCCTGCATTCAGAACTGCAGCAATTGCAACAAAAATAATTATCTGGGATCATAATTGCGATAACCCTAATTATCCAATAAGTATTTTAAATGATGCGGCGGCAAAACAATTTATTGATGGGTCGGCCTTTCATTTATACAATGGCGATATCAGTGCATTATCAACTGTGCATGCTGCCCATCCGGATAAGAATTTATACTTTACCGAGCAATGGACAGGTGCTAACGGAACTTTTGACGGCGATTTAAAATGGCATGTAAAAAATGTGATCATTGGCTCAACAAAAAA
>NZ_JANMUN010000077.1:0-1987 GCF_031391665.1 Ferruginibacter sp. | reverse complement strand
AATGCAGCAAAAAAACTTTTATCAAACAATGCCGGTATACCTAATGTATTTGCATAATTGCTGGCAATAACGGGCATGCCTGTTTCATTTTTCTTACCCAATAAATTTAATAATAAAGCACTATTTACAAAAGGCTGATCGCATACCATAAAGATAACACTATCGGGTTGCAGTAGAGTAGCTGTAATATTTTGCAGTGCAGCCCGGATAGATGAAGCCATACCTTCTTTCCAATTTTTATTTTCAATGATGATGACAGGTTTATCTTTCAATTCTTTTTTCAGTAATTCCATATTTGCACCCAGCACCACAAAAACAGATGGGCAACCAGTTTCCAAAGCCGTATCCACCGCATGCCTTAACAAATTTTGTCCCTTGTATGCCAGCAATTGTTTAGGACTGCCCAGGCGTTTGCTTACTCCTGCAGCAAGAATTACAATGGCAGAATGTTTAATTGCATACTGCGTATTGTTCATTGTAAAGTTTTTACTGCTATCTGTGTATCCGTTCTGGAGTGTATCACATCTTGTTTATTGCGTAGCGAGCCACCGGTTTTATTACTCATCACTGCTTTAATTTCTGCAATAATACTTAGTGCAATTTCTTCCGCCGTTTCTGCACCAATCTCTAAACCAACAGGGCCATAAATGGAGTTTAATTGTTCATCTGTTAATGCAATACCCTCATTACGCAATTCATCCAGCATTCTTTCTAATTTCTTTTTTGGTCCTAACATGCCAATATAAATAACCTTGCGCTGCAGCAAAACTTTCAGCATGGCAAGGTCGTAATTATAGTTGTGTGTCATCATTACAAAAACAGTTTGACTGTCAATGGCAAGTTGTTCTAAAACTTTTTCGGGCTTGCTTACCAGTACCTGGCAGGCAGCAGTAAAGCGTTCGGGTTTTGCATGAGTGCCACGTCCGTCAACCACGCTAACTTCCCAACCCAATGTATCTGCAATCTGCACCATAGGTATGGTATCGTTACCGGCACCAACAACAACTAACGAAACCGGTGGCTGCAAAAATTCAATGAAAGCAGTAACAGAAATATTTTTATACTGATAATTTTTAAATAAAGAGGATTGTTGCTGCATTGCCAACTGCACATCTCCCATCACCGCATCCTGTAATTCGGCATAAGGAATTTCTCCCGAAATATTTCCATTGGCTTCCATCAGCAGGCAGGTACCGGCCTGTTCACTTTTTTTATCTGTTAAAGAAAACAAAGTTACCAGTACCGATTGCTGCCGCAATGCCACCGCCTTACGTAACAATTGAATCGGATTATTTTTATTGCCGGGATCGATGGGTTCAAACAAAACCTGTATCACACCTTCGCAACCTAATTGAATGCCGATGGTAGCATCGCCTTCGTCGCTGGTATCGTACGTAATTAATTTAGATTGCTGCTGCGATAAAACCAACATGGCTTTTCGCAAAGCATCGCCTTCTAAACAGCCGCCGCTTATGGCACCGGTAAGTTCGCCATCATCCGTAACCATCATTCTTGCGCCGGGGCGCCTGTACGATGAACCATCAACATGCACCACGGCCGCCATGGCCGATTTTTTTCCGGCATGCAGTGCAGTATCATATGCTTTTATTATTTGAAGGAGTTCTTTCATTTTTATTTTCCATCAATCTTACTTTACATCCATCACAACAAAAATATTTTTTTCATTTTTATATTTATCATGTTCCTGTTTTATTCATATCAGCCACACCGGCATTATATTTTAACCGCCGGCACGCCGGTAAAGCTGAGTTTAACCGGCAGAATAAAACCTTTATCATCAAAAAATAATTGCTCAATGCAGGTAGCCCTGTTGTTGGCAGCCTTTTCGCCAAGCGGCCTGCGGTGATATAATATATACCAAAGATCTTTTTTAGCATGGTGCATTACAGAGTGGTGGCCGGCACCGGTAGCAATGGCTGAATCCTGCTGTAAAATTTTACCCACTCTTTCAAAAGGCCCAAAAGGA
>NZ_JANMUN010000052.1:0-3873 GCF_031391665.1 Ferruginibacter sp. | reverse complement strand
TTCCTAACCAAACAGATTCTGCTAAAGTGGTGCAGATAAAGTTTATTCAAAACGGTACAGTTACTCCGTAAATAAATTAAAAATAATTTTTCAAAACTCCGGGTTTAACAGCCCCGGAGTTTTTTATTTTCTCTATTTCATTTTACTCTTGATCATCTTTGCTTTGTCTAAATGCTTTTTTAAAGTGGGCAATGTTTTAGCAGCAAAGTCTTTCACTTTGGCGTTGCTGTTATCTGTTGCAGCTTTTTTAAATTCGTTTATATCTTTTTCATGATCTTCTATCATCATTGGTATAAACATCTTATCAAAATCAGCACCTGTTTTTGATTGCATTTCATTTATGTGCATTGTTTGCTCTTTTGTTGCAGCAACAGGCATACTTATTTTTTCTGCTGCAGCAATTTCTTTTAGTTTGTTATTGGCATTGCCATGATCAGTTTCCAGCATCTTGCCATATTCTTTTACATCGTTACTACCACCATTAGTTTGCGCCAATTTTCCCATTGCTACTTCCATAAAGCCACCTTCGCCTGCCTTTGTAACAAATTCGTTTGGCGTACCCGGCGGAAGCGTAGTTACATCCATTTTATTACTGTTAGAGTCGGGCATAGTAGCACTGGGGTTTGGCGCCAGGTTGGCATCGGTATCTGCTGTAGTGGTATCGCTGGTTGATTTTTCAGTGCTGCTGCTATTATTGCCACAACTAAATAAAAGTATTGTTGCTGCAAGAATAAAACATGGGTTTAAAAAATAGATTTTCATGATAAATTGTTTGAATAGTTTAAAAGAAGTGCAGTACCAAATATTGCGCCATGCCATATTAAGTATATAATGGCGGGATAATTTTATCCGGATGGGTAATTTATTTCTCTTTAACTGGTTAAGTTAAAAATAAAAAGGGGCTGGATAGAAATCCTGCCCCGTTTAAATCCAATATCCTATGAAAAACCGAGTTGCGAAAAGCTGTGGTTAACAGCTGATCAATTATGTATATCCAATTAAGGAATTATTATTTTGTACTAAAGTATTTTACTGTTTAATAGCACGAATGTATATCAATACAATCACCCAAGACCTACGAAATTAGTAAACGGTTGGTTTTATTTAGTAAAAGTAAAATAGTATGTAAATTTTACTGTTTATAAAGGAATTTAATGCCTTTATAATATTCAGTTTTAAATACTGGTTTACTAAACGCTATTCACACAATTTAATTGTGTCGGTACTTTTACTGCTAAGCTGCAGCTTGATAATTTTGTTGGCTTTATTGTAATATAAAATAAGCGTACCGTACTTTGTTTGAAAAGCATCCCATGCAGCATCTTTTATTTTAGGGTAGCCCAGCCATTTAAATAAAGTGTTGCGGCCTGCGCCCATCAGCGGTAACGAAAGTTTACCTTTAAAGTTTTGGGTTATTTCAATATAATCTCTTTCGGTATAAAAATCAATGCCTTTGTCTTTATAAAAAATACCGGCACATTTTTTACCGGCATCAGTTTCTGCTATTTCACTGTAGCAGGGAAAAAATGTTTTTATTTCACCCATGGTAGATTTGGCACTTAAATCATCATTTAATTTTCCTTCTAAAACATCTACTTTAAAAATGGGGCATGCAGTGGTAGTTTTTAATTGGGCAACTGCAAATTGAGTGTATAAAATTACACTGGCAATCAAAAAGATTTTTTTCATATTTATTGGTTTAGATTATTGTATTATTTTTTTAGCAGCATACCGGCTTATTGAGGTTTAAATGCAGGATCGCTGTACATACTTTTATTAAACAGGTAATATTTACCATCTTTATAATTGCGCCAGTAGCGGTGGCCATCCACATCATAATACAACCTGCCATCAAAACTTTTTTTGGCCACACTGTCATTTACAATAATTACTTTGGCAATTGGTGCAGCCGGAGCTTTTTTTACAACCGGTTTTTTTATTACAGGTTTACTGGTATTGCTTACTGTTGCAGTATTGGCTGAAGATTGCGGTACATTTTTTTTACCGCAGCTAAAAATTAGCACGGTAAACGAAATACCTACAGCAGTAAAGTATTTTACAGGCATTGCTTTTTGCTGTACTATTCAATTTCTTTACCAAAAACTGTTAAAATGGCGGTGCCGGGTAAAAGATTTTTAATTAATACTTGCGGTTTATAAGCTATTCAACAAACGATTGCAGCCCTATTTTATCATAAGCCATTACTGCTTCTTGTAAATTGTTTATTTTTATACTTTAGTTATTCAACGATTGCCTGCTGTAAATGTTGTACGGTTGTTTAGCAACTGTGGCATCAGTATTTTTAAATTATAATAATGACAGCAGAACACCAACGCTTAAAAGTAAATAACGAAAAGCCGGTACCATTAGAACAATGGGGCCCATACCTCAGCGAAAGGCAATGGGGTACAGTAAGAGAAGATTATGGCGTGTATGGCGATGCATGGGGCTATCTTCCTTTTAATCAATCGCATTACAGGGCTTACCGCTGGGGCGAAGATGGTATTGCCGGCATATCCGACTATTTTCAAAACCTTTGTTTTGCCATTACATTATGGAATGGTAAAGATAAAATTTTAAAAGAGCGCCTGTTTGGTGTAGGCAATTACGATGGCAACCATGGCGAAGACGTAAAGGAATTATATTATTACCAGGATAATATTCCCACACATTATTACATGGAGTATTTGTATAAGTATCCGCAAAACGAATTTCCGTACAGCGATCTTTTAAATACCAACCGCAACAGAAGTAAACTGGAGCCGGAGTATGAAATTTTAGATACCGGCGTTTTTAAAAACGATGAATATTTTGATGTAAAAGTTACTTACGCCAAGCAAAACCCTACCGACATTTATATTAAAATTGATATTACCAACCGTAATACCAAAGATGCACCCGTAACACTGTTGCCTACTTTATGGTTTTACAACCGCTGGGTTTTTACACCTGATGAACCTAAACCTTTAATCAGTTTGATAAATAAAAATGCTGTTGGTATAAAACATCACCGGCTGGGTAACTATTTTTTTTATTTTCAAAAGCCCGATGCCTGTTTATTTACAGAAAACGAAACCAATTTAAATAAATTAAACGGCGAAGAAAATACAACACCATTTACAAAAGATGCTTTTCATGATGCAGTAATAAACGGTACCAATAAAACAAAACTTGTTGCAAAAAAAGAAGGCACTAAATTTTCGCCTGTGTACGAATTGAATGTAGCAGCGGGAGCAACAAAAACTATTTATTGCAGGCTTACCAGCACCGCCGATGACAAACCTTTTTCTTTAGGGTTTGAAAAAATATTTACAGTAAGAAAAGAAGAAGCAGATGATTTTTACAAAGCAATTTTACCTAACGATATTTCGGATGATTTAAAAAATATACAGCGCAAAGCCCTTGCAGGTTTATTGTGGAGCAAACAGTATTATCATTTTGATGTGGAGAGCTGGCTTACCGGCACCGATGGTATTACACCAGTTAACAGCAGTAAATTAATGGGCAGAAACAGCGACTGGACACACCTTAAAAACCAGGACGTAATTGCAATGCCCGATAAATGGGAGTATCCCTGGTACGCCGCATGGGATCTGGCTTTTCATTGTATTTCTCTTGCTATGGTAGATGTAGTTTTTGCAAAACACCAGCTGCAGTTAATAATGAGGGAGTGGTATATGAAACCCGATGGGCAGTTACCGGCATACGAATGGAATTTTAGTGATGTAAACCCGCCGGTGCAGGCATGGGCGGCCATGGAAATTTACCGCATAGAAAAAGAAACTTACGGTGAGGGTGACGTGGTTTTTTTAAAAAGGGTTTTTCAAAAACTGCTCATCAATTTTACCTGGTGGATAAACCGTAAAGACCGTA
>NZ_JANMUN010000042.1:0-1524 GCF_031391665.1 Ferruginibacter sp. | reverse complement strand
TGCCATTAAATCCAGTACAAATATTACCCATTGCGGCGATGATTTTACCTGGGTTGCCCCTTTTGATTTTATAAAAGAAAATGAAAAAGAGAAGCAGAAAAAAATCAATTTATATTTTATTGGCGCTACAAAATTTCATGTATCCGATACTGCGCTTATTGAAATTACCGTAAAGGAAAATATCAATTATCCGCAACAGGTAATGGAATTTGAGAATTTATATTCGGAAGTAGCTAAGTATATAACACAATTAAAAAGCAGCTTTAGAATTGTAGATAGAAAAATAAAAAGAGTAAAAAGAACCAGAACTACTTTTGATCTTACTTCTGCTTCTACTGCATTAGGTGGTACTATTTTTTCTTCTTTACCCAATACCAATCAACAAACCGTAGGAAAGATTTTACCCAGTATTGGCGTTGCACTTGTGCCCGTTAAAGAAGCCACAGCACCCAACAGCAGTTACGAACAGAATACGGCTACACTTATACGCAGTAGTATTAAAAGGCTTGAATATTTGCTTACAGAAAACAGGCTGGTGGGTACACGTGACCCTGATATTCTTAATAAATCCCGTAAATTAAGAGATGAATTAAAACAAACACAGATACAACTTATCGATATTCCCATAGCAGAAGAATCCCCAAACGAAAAGGAATTGGATGAATATTTTAACAGCCCAAAAGTGAATAAGAAATATAAAATGAGAAGAAAGTAGAAAGCGATAGATATTACGCCACTTTTAACATGCTCAATTTACTGGTACTGAATTTACGCATGGCATATTCCAAAGTAACTTCAAAGGTTTTTACTTTTTGAGAAGGGAGTTCATACATAGCATCGGTTAAAATACTTTCGCAAATACTGCGGAGGCCACGGGCACCTAATTTATACTCCAATGCTTTTTCTACCATAAAATCATAAACAGCAGATTCAAATTTTAATTCAATCCCCTCAATATCAAACAACCGGGTAAACTGTTTTATTAAAGCATTTTTTGGTTCTGTTAATATGCTTCTTAACGTAACTGCATCTAATGGATTTAGATAAGTAACCACGGGCAAACGGCCCAGCAATTCGGGTATCAAACCAAAATGTTTAAGATCAACCGCGTTTACAAAATGTAAAAGATTATCCTGCTGGTATTCCTGTAATTCTTTATTTACATTAAAGCCGATGGCATTGGTATTTACACGGCGTGCAATAATTTTATCTACGCCGTCAAAAGCGCCGCCGCAAATGAAGAGAATATTCTGGGTATTTACTTTTATCAACTTTTGTTCGGGGTGTTTACGTCCACCCTGAGGGGGCACCAATACTTCTGTTCCCTCCAGTAATTTTAATAACCCCTGCTGTACACCTTCGCCACTCACATCCCTGGTAATTGAAGGGTTATCGCTTTTACGGGCAATCTTATCAATCTCATCATATTGTCAAAATCGGGATTATAGCGGTTAAAAGAAACAATATCCATCGATAGATTTTTACTGATAACCAGTGCATTGAATTTTCCTGTAATACTTTGAG
>NZ_JANMUN010000037.1:0-7663 GCF_031391665.1 Ferruginibacter sp. | reverse complement strand
TAAAATAATTTATAACGATAAGGCAGGATTGGGAATTACGTTGAAAGAATTTTAAGAGGTTGAGTAATTTTTAAAGTGGTTGAAAATCGTTGCGGCAGTTATATCCGGAGTCTTCAATTAACCGCTGACGGGGCTTGAAGCCGCCGTCAGGGTTTTGAATTTCTTTTAAATAAGAAACAAAATATTTTACATGAACGAAGAAAATGAACCGGCTACATTGGTTATTAAACCCGAAGAGGAGGAAGTAAAAAAAACTTCTTTATCAAGAACATTAATCAGCCTTGCGTTATTTATAGCATTGGATTACTGGATTTTTAAAAGCTGGTTTGCGGTGCTGTTACTGGTATCAGTAATTTTTATTCACGAAGCCGGCCATTTTATTGCTATGAAATTTTTTGGGTATAAAGGTGTTAACATGACCTTTGTTCCTTTTGTTGGTGCTTATGTTAGTGGTACTGCCACTAATTTGTCAAGAAAAAATAAATTGATTGTTTTACTGGCAGGCCCGTTGCCGGGTATTATTATTGGCAGCATACTGTTATTGTTATACCAAAATAATTATAACGAAACCTTCAGGCAACTTTCTATACTTTTTTTATTGCTGAATGTTTTTAACCTGCTGCCGGTTTTTCCGTTAGATGGTGGGCAGTTTTTTCAAACTTTATTTTTTAATGGCAGCAGAATTATTCAATTAATTTTTCTTTCCATTTCTTTATGTTCCTTAATTTATTTTTTCTTTACATTAAACTATGCCTGGATTTTTTTAATAATTGCAGTTTTGGTTTTATTAAGAATTGGCCAAATCAACTTAATAAATAAAGTACGAAAAAGGTTAGATGAGGAAGGTATTGATTATGCCTGCACTTACGATGATTTAACTGATGAAGAATACTGGCAAATAAGAAATATAATAATAAGCGAAAGTAGATTACTGAGCAGGAAATTTTCAACAGAAACCCAATCCGGCGATGAACAATTAATTATAAAACATATTGAAAATGTGCTGGTGCCTGCTTACCAGGATGATCTTACTTTAAATGGGAAAATTGTATTTACTGCAGTTTGGATTGCTGCATTTGCTTTACCTGTGTTGCTATGGCTGCACTTCAAGGGGTATTTTTAAAATTTTATTTGGCTATTTAAACATTCCGTCTTTACTTTGTGCAACAAATGAAACAAATCGTCCACATACACCATCATCATACATTACTCAACGGGTAAGCGTGCTGATTGTATGTAACTAAACATAATTTTAATCAAGGGCTTACTGAAAAGTGAGCCCTTTTTTATTGTCTGACGCTCTCGTCTGACAATGAAAAAATAAAGGGTAAAACCAAATAAAAACATGTTAAAAATAGCAATTCAAAAATCGGGCAGGTTGTACGAAGATTCCATTAAGTTGTTAAAGGAATGCGGCATTCAATTGAACAACGGTAACAAACAATTGAAAACAGTAGCAGAAAATTTTCCGCTGGAAGTTTATTTTTTAAGGGACGATGATATTCCGCAATATGTATTTGATGGTGTAGCCGATATTGGAATTGTTGGCGAAAATGTTTTGCTCGAAAAAGCGAAAGATATTGATTTGGTGTACCGCCTTGGTTTTGGTAAATGCAAATTAAGTATTGCAGTGCCCAAAGCAATGCAATATAAATCTATTGATGATTTAAAAGGGTTAAAAATTGCTACTACCTATTCTAACATTCTGCAAAAATATTTAAAAGAAAAAAACAGCGATGCAGAAATACATGAGATCAGCGGATCGGTAGAAATTGCGCCGGGCATTGGTTTGGCAGATGCTATTTGCGATTTGGTAAGCAGCGGCAGTACACTTTTTACCAATGGCTTAAAAGAAGTGGAAGTGATTTTAAAATCAGAAGCGGTACTAACAGCCAACAAAAACCTTACTGAAGAAAATAAAAATATTTTAGAAAAATTATTGTTGCGCATTAATGCAGTAAAAACTGCAAAAAATAATAAGTACATTATTTTAAATGCGCCTAATCATCAATTACAAAATATAGAAAATGTTTTGCCGGGGATGAAAAGCCCAACAGTAACACCATTGGCAACTGAAGGCTGGAGCAGTGTACAAAGTGTAGTAAACGAAAATGATTTTTGGGAAGTAATAGAAAAATTAAAACAGTTTGAAGCAGAAGGGATACTGGTGATACCGATTGAGAAGATGATTGTGTAGATGCCCCTCCGCCCCCTGAAGGGGGAACTGGGAGTAAGCTAATTAGTAGCTGTATTCACTTTTCATTCAGTTTAAATAAAATACTGGCTGAAAAAATTATAAACTTTAAAATTAAGTTCTCCGCCGCGGCGGAGACAGGGGCATGAAAATTTTTATAAATCCATTAAGAAGTGAGTGGCGGCAGTTATTGCAGCGACCTGTTTTTGATACATTATCATTAGAAAAAATAGTAACCATTATTTTAGAAGATGTAAAACTAAACGGCGATGCAGCTGTAAAAAAATATGCTGCACAATTTGATGGTGTGGAATTAGCTAATTTAAAAGTTACTGAAAAAGAAATTGAAGATGCTGTTGCATTAGTTGATGATAATTTAAAAGAAGCTATAGCCATTGCAAAAAATAATATCCTCAAATTTCACGAAGCTCAAAAAGAAACTATTACTAAAATTGAAACAACAAGTGGAGTAGTTTGCTGGAGAAAATCAGTTGCAATAGAAAAAGTAGGTTTGTATATCCCCGGGGGTACAGCGCCATTATTTTCTACATTATTAATGCTGGGCATACCGGCAATGCTGGCGGGCTGCAAAGAAATTGTGGTTTGTACGCCGTCGGATAAAAATGGCAAAATAAATTCTGTTATTTTATATGTGGCCAACTTAATTGGCATAAAAAATATCTATAAAATTGGCGGAGTGCAGGCGATTGGTGCAATGGCTTTTGGCACTGAAAGCATTTCGAAAGTGTATAAAATATTTGGCCCGGGAAATCAATATGTAACCTGTGCCAAGCAATTAATTAATAAAGAGGGCACAGCAATAGATATGCCTGCCGGCCCAAGTGAAGTGGCGGTTTACGCAGATGAAAGCAGCAATGCAGCATTTGTTGCAGCCGATTTATTAAGCCAGGCAGAACATGGTACCGATAGCCAGGTAATTTTGGTAGCAACATCCATTGAAATAGTTGAAGCAGTTAAAATAGAAATTGAAAAACAATTATCTTTTTTATCAAGAAAAGAAATTGCTGCAAAAGCTTTAGCCAACAGTCGGGTTATAGTAATGAAAAATGCAGATGAGGCATTTGACTTATTAAATGAATATGCTGCAGAGCACTTAATTATTGCATCGGATAACGCACTTGCACTTACAGAAAAAGTAATTAATGCAGGCAGTGTTTTTCTTGGGCATTATTCGCCGGAGAGTGCAGGGGATTATGCGTCGGGTACTAATCATACATTACCTACTAACGGTTACGCCAAGGCTTACAGTGGCGTTTCGCTGGATAGCTTTGTTAAAAAAATTACTTTTCAGGAAATAACTAAAGAGGGGATAAATAATATTGTTAACGCCATTGAATTAATGGCCGCAGCGGAAGGGTTGGATGCACATAAAAATGCGGTAACAATCAGAAAATAAACCCCCAACCCCCTGAATGGTACTTTAAGCACGTCAATATTTTAAAGATGCTTTTAATTTGGAAATAGTAAAATGACTAAATCATGAATGAAAATGAAAATTATAAAGAGTCTTCAAAATCCCCCTTCAGGGGTTTGGGGACTCTTGTCCGAAATAACATAAAAATATTAAAACCTTATTCTTCGGCCCGACATGAATTTACAGGCAAGGCCTCAGTATTTTTAGATGCAAACGAAAATGCCTACGGCTCACCGGTAGCAGAAAATTATAATCGTTATCCCGATCCTTTGCAATGGCAATTAAAATTTCAGCTTGCAAAAATTAAAGGGGTGCCGGCAGAAAATATTTTTATAGGTAATGGCAGCGACGAAGTAATTGATTTGGCCTATCGTATTTTTTGTGAGCCAAAAAAAGATAATGTAATTATTTGTCCGCCTACTTACGGCATGTACCAGGTGAGCGCTAATATTAATGATGTTGAAATTAGAAAAGTAAATCTTACCAATGATTTTGAACTGGATGTGGAAGGTATTTTGAATGCAACAGACAGTAATACTAAATTATTATTTATCTGTTCGCCTAATAATCCTACGGGTAATAATATGAACCGGACTGATGTGGAAATAGTATTGAATAATTTTCCGGGCATCGTAATTATTGACGAAGCTTACATTAATTTCAGCAAACAAAAAACATTTATACAGGAGCTTACAGAATATCCTAACTTAATTGTAATGCAAACTTTGTCGAAAGCATGGGGTTTAGCGGCATTGCGTTTAGGGCTTTGTTTTGCATCAATGGATATCATTGATTTTTTTAACAAAGTAAAACCTCCGTATAATATTAACGATGCATCGCAACAAATTGCTTTAGACGCTTTACAGGAAACTGTAATGGTGAATAAATGGATAAAAGAAGTGGTACATCAAAAAGAAGAACTGGCAGCAGCATTAGTAAGATTGCACTTTGTAAAAAAAGTGTATCCTACCGATGCCAATTTTATTTTAGTAAAGGTAGATGATGCTGATGCATTGTACAATTATCTTGCAGCAAACGAAATAGTGGTGCGTAACAGAACTAACGAAATATTATGTGAGAATTGCTTACGTATCACAATTGGCACTCCTGAAGAAAATAAAAATTTAATATCAACTTTAAAAAATTATAGAGGGTGAAAAAAATATTATTTATTGACAGAGACGGTACATTGATAAAAGAAGCGCCGCCAACTTACCAATTGGATTCTTTTAGTAAGCTGGAGTTTTATCCTGACATGTTTTTATACATGAGAAAGATTGCCGCTGAGCTTGATTACGAATTGGTAATGGTTACCAACCAGGATGGATTGGGTACTGCAATTTTTCCGGAAGATACATTTTGGCCCGTGCATAATTTGGTAATGACGAGTTTAGAAAATGAAGCCATTCATTTTAATGAAGTGTTTATAGATAAAACATTTGCAAAAGATAATACACCCACCAGGAAACCTGCAACAGGTATGCTGACGAAGTATTTGAATAACCCTGCGTACGATATTGCCAATTCTTTTGTAATTGGCGACAGAATTACTGATATGCAACTGGCAAAAAATTTAGGCTGCAAAGGGTTTTGGTTAAATATTGATTCAAGTCTTGGTGCATCTGAAATAAAAGATACTATCAATGAATTGAAAAAGGAAGTGATTGTTGTAGAAACGCCGCATTGGGCAGCTATTTACGATTATTTAAAATTACCACCACGAAAAATATTTCATCAACGAAATACCAACGAAACAAAAATTACTGCGGAAGTAAATTTAGATGGAACAGGAAAATCCCAGATTGAAACGGGTATTCCTTTTTTTAATCACATGCTGGAGCAAATTGCTAGGCATGGTAATATTGATTTAACTATTGAATGCAAAGGCGATTTACACATTGATGAACACCACAGTATAGAAGATACAGGCATTGCATTGGGAGAAGCCATTTTAAAAGCATTAGGAGATAAGAGAGGCATTGAACGGTATGGGTTTTTATTGCCGATGGACGATTGTTTGGCACAGGTAGCCATAGATTTTGGTGGAAGAAACTGGATTGTTTGGGATGCGGAATTTAAAAGAGAAAAAATAGGAGAGATGCCCACAGAAATGTTTTTCCATTTTTTTAAATCTTTCAGCGATGCTTCAAAAAGTAATTTAAATATAAAAGCCGAGGGAGATAATGAGCATCATAAAATAGAATCTATTTTTAAAGCATTTGCAAAAGCTATAAAGATGGCAGCGAAGAGAGATGTGAATAATAATGCGTTGCCGAGTACAAAGGGGATGTTGTAAAGCAGAGCCCCCAAACCCCCTGAAGGGGGCTTTTGCAGACACTAATAATTTATAACACTATTAAATAGCTGATGAGTATAAAAGAGGAGTTATATAATAAAGAGAGTAACAATATAAGTTCTCCGCCAGCTGGCGGAGACAGGGGCATCGCCATCATAAAATACAACGCCGGTAATGTGCAAAGTGTACAATATGCTCTGCAGCGTTTAGGAGTTGAGTCTGTGGTAACTGATGATGAAACAATCATCCGCAACGCATCAAAAGTTATTTTTCCCGGTGTGGGGCATGCAAATGCCGCCATGCAATATTTAAGAGAGAGAGAATTAGATAAAATAATTATTTCTTTACAACAACCCGTTTTAGGAATTTGCCTGGGATTACAATTGTTATGCAATCATTCCGAAGAAGGTGATACAAAATGTATGGGCATATTTGATACGGAAGTAAAATTATTCGAATCTTTTTCTTTAAAGGTTCCTCAAATTGGTTGGAATAATATTTACGATTACAAATCTGTTTTGTTTGATGGAATAAAAGAGAATGAATTTGTTTATACAGTACACAGTTATTATGCAGCACCAAATAAAGAAACCACCGCAAAAACAGATTATACTTTACCTTACAGTGCCGCATTGCAAAAAAACAACTTTTATGCCGTGCAATTTCATCCTGAAAAATCAGGAAAAGTGGGGGAAATAATTTTAAGAAATTTCATACAACTGCCATGATCATTATCCCAGCTATCGACATTATCAATGGTAAATGCGTTCGCCTTACCAAAGGCGATTATGCACAGCAAAAAATTTATCATGAAAATCCTGTTGAAGCAGCAAAGCAATTTGCAGATGCAGGAATTAAAAGATTGCACATTGTAGATTTAGACGGTGCCAAAGCAGGAAAAATTATTAATTTAAAAGTGCTGGAAGATATTGCTGCTGCCACCAATTTAATAATTGATTTTGGTGGAGGAGTAAAAAACATAACTGATGTTGGAAATATTTTTAATGCCGGTGCAACCATGGTTACCATTGGCAGCCTTGCAGTAAAACATCCGGAAATGTTGGAAGAATGGTTGATGGAATTTGGGGAAGATAAATTTTTAATTGGTGCCGATGTGCTGGAAGATAAAATAAAAATCAGCGGTTGGTTAGAAGATGGCGGCATAAATATTTTTGATTTTATTGGTAAGATGATAGCGCTGGGTGCTAATAATATTTTTTGTACAGATATTTCAAAAGATGGTGTGATGGAAGGACCTTCGTTTGAATTGTATAAAAAAATTATGGTGGAGCATCCTGAAATAAATTTATTTGCAAGTGGCGGCGTAAGTACTATTGAAGATGTAAAACAATTACAAGCAATTGGATGCAGTGGTGCAATAATTGGTAAAGCCATTTACGAGGGTAATATAACATTGCAGGAATTATCCATTATCCATTAATCAATTATCCATTATGCTCACCCGTCGTATCATCCCCTGCCTCGACATAAAAGATGGCAGAACAGTAAAAGGAATTAATTTTGAAAGTATACGTGATGCCGGTGACCCTGTGGAGCTGGCCATTATTTACAGCGAACAGGGAGCAGACGAATTGGTTTTTTTAGACATTACGGCAACAGTTGAAAAAAGAAAAACTCTGGTAGAGCTGGTAAAAAGAATTGCAGCCAATATTAATATTCCATTTACTGTTGGCGGTGGAATAAGCACCGTTGAAGACGTAGCATTGCTTTTGCAAAA
>NZ_JANMUN010000269.1:0-23004 GCF_031391665.1 Ferruginibacter sp. | reverse complement strand
GGAGAAATTGTGGCGCTGCTGGATGAAAAAGAAATGCGCTGGCTGGAGTTGAGTGAGCGGACGGCGTAAGGGTCAATTGTGAATGGTGAATGGTGAATAAATACTTTAACGCCGAAACAGCATTTACTTACGAATGACAATTGACAATTCACCATTGCCCATTGACCAGTTTTTAGTAAATTTGGTAAAACACTTTGTATGAGCAAAGAAGACCTTAAAAAAGAATTGCACCATCTTATTGATACTACCGATGATGAGGAACTGCTGAATATCGTTAAAGAAGATTTTGTTGCTTATCAAACCAAAGCCAACAAAAACTTTGATGATCTTTCTGATCTGTCGCATGAAGACAGGGCCGAACTGGAAGAACTTGCTGAAGAAGACCCGGACAAAGACACGATTTCATTTGAAGAATTAAAAAAAGAAATGAATAAATGGGTCTCCAAATTGTAGCTAAAAAAAGATTTCTCAACAGTTTTAAAAAAATTACTGCTTATTTAAAATCGGAATTTGGCAAAACGGTTGCAGAAGATTTTAATAAAATTGTACTTAATAAATTAGACCTGATTGTTACTCAACCAAATATCGGAGCGGCTACTGCAATAAAAAACACTCAAAGTGTAATTGTTGGAAAAGGGCATCAGAATAAGATTTATTACAGGATTGAAAATAACAAACTGATCATAATAAATCTAATAGATGTAAGGAAAGATCCTAAAAAAAATCCTTTCAATAAAATTTCATGAACCAACGCTTTTACTCCCTCGATGTTTTTAGAGGTGCTACGGTAGCGCTGATGATATTGGTAAATAATCCCGGTACATGGGCACATATGTTTCCGCCACTCGATCATGCCAGCTGGCATGGCTGCACGCCAACTGATTTAGTGTTTCCATTTTTTTTATTTGCAGTTGGCAATGCAATGGCTTTTGTAATGCCTAAATTAGAAGCCGCAGGCGAAAGTGCATTTTGGCAAAAAGTTATTAAGCGTACTGTCATCATTTTTTGCATTGGTTTATTTTTAAACTGGTTCCCGTTTATAAAATATAACGATGCAGGTAATATTGTGGGCAAACCTTTTGAAACCCTCCGCATCTTTGGCGTGTTACAACGCATTGCAGTAAGTTATTTTTTCGCTTCCATCATTGTGCATTATTTAAAAGTAAGAGGTGCTTTTGTTGCCAGTGCTTTTATTTTATTATTTTATTGGTTTTTATGTGTGGCTGCAAATCCTTCTGATCCCTTCAGCATTACAGGTTGGTTTGGTACTAACATTGATAAAAACATTTTAGGCGAAAGCCATATGTACCATGGCGAAGGCATTGCCTTTGATCCCGAAGGCCTGATGAATAGTTTTGCTGCTATTGTACAGGTGGTGCTGGGTTATTTAGTGGGCAACTACATTTTACAAAAAGGTAAAACACAAGAAATGCTGAACGGATTATTTGTTGCCGGTTGTGTTTTAGTGTTTGCCGGCTTTTGCTGGGATATGGTTTTTCCTATTAATAAAAAAATATGGACCAGCAGTTATACCGTGTACACTACCGGCCTGGCTTTATTAATTTTATCTTTATTAATTTATGTAATAGAATTTAAAAATGCCAAAGGCATATGGAGTAAATTTTTTGATGTGTTTGGAAAAAATGCATTGTTCATTTTTGCATTGAGTGGCATATTACCCAGGCTGATGGGATTGATAAGAATTAATAATGGTTTTACTGAAGAGGGCAAACCCAAATTTTTAACACCATTCAGTTGGTTTTACGAACATATCTGCAAACCCATTTTTCCCTCGCTGCCCAATATTGGCTCCTTAATTTATGCGTTGTTTTTTATTACCATGATGTGGTTTTTTGCATGGCTGCTGGACAGGAAGAAGATTTATATAAAGGTGTAGTTTTTTTTGAGCCGGGCATTAAATCATTTTTCAACTTCATTGGCGTCGCACTCTTCAACAGCATAACTTTACTGAGCTTTTATCTAAGCGGATGAAAGCTCTTCTAAATTTTAAGTTGAGTAACTTTATTATATACATTTAAAAATTAACAGAGATTTTTCACAACTAAACTATGACAGAAACTGTCAAAAGCTTTATCTTATTATTTTTATCTCTCTTTGGAATATTTTATGGCATTTTCCTTTCTTATGGTGCAATGAAAAACACAAAAATATTTAGAGAAATGCCAAAGAGATTAGACTTAGTAGCATTTTTTGGAGATACAGGAAGACTTATGTATTTTATTTTAGGCATTATTCTTTTTTTATTAGGAATTTTCTTGGCTTGCAAAGCTTTGATTTAAGCATAAATATTTGCACAGCTATATTTCTTCAAAGCGAAGTGGCATTTTAATTGTTTGTATTATTTTAGAAGTAATTAAATAATGAAGTATCAATGCAGAAAAATGAAATAGAAACTTTTTGCCCAACAAGCCAAAAAGACTGGAGAAAATGGTTACAAAAAAATCATGCTTCAAAACAAGCTGTTTGGCTTATTTGCTATAAAAAAAAGTATAAAATCCCAACAGTAGTTTGGAGCGATGCTGTTGACGAAGCCCTGTGCTTTGGCTGGATAGACAGTATAAGAAAAACACTTGATGAAGAAAAATTTATACAGTTTTTCAGTAAGCGGAAACCTAATGGAACCTGGTCGAAAGTTAATAAAGAAAAAATTAATCAACTGGTTGAAAAAGGGCTGATGACAGCAGCAGGTTTTGCAAGTATTGAAAAAGCAAAACTAAATGGTTCGTGGACAATTTTAGATGACGTTGAAGAATTAAAAATACCTAAAGACTTAGCTGCGGCATTCAAAAGCAAACCAGGTTCAAAAGACTTCTTTTTAAGTTTAAGCAAGTCTGTACAAAAAGTCGCTTTGCAATGGCTTGTACTTGCAAAAAAACAAGAAACCCGTGAAAAAAGAATTAACGAAATAGCTGAGCGTAGTTTTCAAAAACTAAGTCCAAGGTAAATTTTGCCACTTACTGTAACACCAGATTTTATTTTTACAAAAAAGATTTTCGTTACAAACAAGTTATTCTTTAAGATATTTTAAACTTTTAATTTTTAGACGTGTTTTAAATAGTTACAATTAATTTCAACTTGAAAATCCTTCTCACCGGTGCAACCGGCTATATTGCCCAACGATTACTCCCTGAATTACTTGCAGCAGATCATCATGTTTATTGTTGTGTAAGAGATAAAGGCCGCTTCAACCTTCAAAGATTTGAGGATCCTGACATCTCCGTGATAGAAGTTGATCTTTTACGGGAAGAAACATTACAAAATATTCCGCCGGATATTGATGTAGCTTATTACCTGGTACATTCGATGAGTACAAACAATGGTGATTTTGAAAAAATGGAAGCGGCTTCTGCAGAAAATTTTAAAAGCAGGATGTTGCAAACCAATGTTAAACAGGTAATCTATCTCACCGGCATTGTCAATGAAAGCCATTTATCTAAACACCTTCACTCAAGACTGCAAGTGGAGCAAATTTTAAAAACAGGAAATCATTCATACGCATTCACAGCTTTAAGAGCTGGAATAATTGTTGGCTCCGGCAGTGCATCTTTTGAAATAATACGTGACCTGGTAGAAAAATTGCCAGTAATGGTAACACCTAAATGGCTGAACACAAAAACGCAACCCATTGCAATTAGAGATGTGGTAGCTTATTTAAAAGGAGTGATTGGTTTACCCGAGGCTGCAAACAATAGTTTTGATATAAGCAGCGGCGAAATTTTTACTTACAAAGAATTATTATTAAAG
The DNA here is from genome assembly GCF_031391665.1 of Ferruginibacter sp. GTDB lineage: Bacteria > Bacteroidota > Bacteroidia > Chitinophagales > Chitinophagaceae > Ferruginibacter. The sequence goes on along the minus strand of NZ_JANMUN010000269.1, from coordinate 19,239 downwards.
TTTGCAACGGTAAGAGGTTTGAAAAGAAAAATAATCGTGTTGCCTGTTTTAACTCCACGCTTGTCATCATACTGGTTATACTTTGTAACATCTACCAGCTATCAACTGGCTAAAAATTTGGTGGACAGTATGAAAGTGGAAGTAATAGGAAAAGAAAATAACTTAGGGAAAATACTGCTCATAACGCCTACGCCTTACGAAAAAGCTATTGAACTGGCATTTGTAAAAATTGAGAACGACCAGGTACTAAGCAGTTGGAAAGATGCCGCCACCAGTAATATTTTGTATAAAGGTGTAACAGTACATTTGCAGGTTCCCAAAGAAGGGACGTTTAAGGATACACGAAAACAAAAGGTAACAGACCTGCAAAAAACACTGGATAAAATATGGCGCATTGGTGGCAGCAATGGATGGTATTATGGTGGATGGCTTTGGGGAATAAGAGGCCTGATGGACAAAATGGTTGGTGGTGTTGGTTTACGCAGGGGAAGAAGAAGCCCAACACAATTATATCCGGGAGAGTCGCTTGACTTTTGGAGAGTACTAATTGCAAGTAAAGAAGACAGAAGATTGCTGTTGTATGCAGAAATGAAATTACCCGGAGAAGCATGGCTCGAATTTTTCATCAACGAAGAAAATGAGCTTGAACAAACGGCAACTTTTCGTCCGCTTGGATTAAAGGGGCGGTTATATTGGTACGCCGTTTTCCCTTTTCATGGATTTATTTTTAAGGGAATGCTGAATGCTTTGTGTAAGTGAGTTGCATTCGGAACCAGCAGAGTTTTCAGACTAATACTCAACAATAAAGTGATCACATTATTTTTGTCACCCCATCACTTATCTCCATTACATAAGCCTCCAGCTCAATATTAAATTCTTTTTCATAGGCTTCTGAAACATCAGCAATAAAATTACTGATAGCTTCTTCTTTTATAATGTTGATAGTGCAACCGCCAAAGCCGCCACCCATCAGTCTTGCACCAATTACGTTTTTATCTTTTCCCGCCTGTTGCACTAAAAAATCTAACTCGGGGCAGCTAACCTGGTAGAGTTTACTTAAACCTTCATGCGTTGCAAACATTAATTTTCCAAAACCGTCTAAATCATTTTGCTGTAATAGTTGACCGGCTTTTACGGTACGCTCAATTTCTTCTACCACATAAGTACAGCAGTTAAAAACTTCGGTGCTCATTTTATCTTTATGCAGTTCCACATCGCCGGAACTTTTAATATCCCGGAAAGATTTTACCTGCAACTCTTTTTTTAAAATAGCCAGGCCTTCTTCGCATCTTTTTCTTCTTACATTATACTCGCCGCTTACCAGTGTATGATGCACTTTACTGTTGAGTAAAACAATTTTATATCCATTTAACTGAAGTGGAAAATATTGATGCGTTATATTTTTACAATCCAGTAAAATAACATGGTCTTTTTTTCCATTGAGGTTGGCATACATATCCATAATGCCACAGTTTACACCGGGAAAATTATGTTCGGCACGCTGGCAAAGCAGTGCAAGCTCCACACGGTTTAATCCAACATTAAAAATATCATTTATGGCATACGCCAATCCGCCTTCTACTGCTGCGGATGAACTGATACCGCTGCCACAGGGAATATCGCCGCCAAAAACACAATCAAATCCGCTAATATTTTTGCCCGCTAAAACAAATTCGTTCACCACACTCAGCACATAATTTTTCCAGTTGTCTATCTTACGTATTTCATTAATTTTTATTGATAACAATTCATCAAAATCTAAAGCATAAAAATTAATGGTATCAGTTTTATTTACTGCAATGGCATAATAAACGCCTTTATTAATTGCTGCCGGCATTACATAGCCATCATTATAATCGATATGCTCGCCAATTAAATTAATGCGGCCCGGAGAAAAATATACATCAGGCTTTTCAGGAAATTTTTCTTTAAAAATTTTTACAACATTTTCGGCAATACTGTTCATGCGGCTAAGGTAATAAAGTGATTTTATAAGTAGTGATAAAAGTTGAGGATGAACCCGTTGATAACACCATTGCACCCATTCCGTTATTAAATGCATCGGGTGCGCCGCTCAAATTTTCGATAGCAATACTTTTGCGGTGGTGGGGTGTATAAATTTGCAGGTAAGGGTAACTTCTTTCGGGATGAATTTCTACCTGTATTTTTTGTGCTGCATCTCTCACAACACACATGGGTTGACACTCCGAAAAATTTACAGTAAAGCAATTATCAAATTCTGTAAGCCCGATTTTTTTTAGCGACCCAAACTCCTCGTAAGGCAATAATTCTCCGGTGGGAATCAATGCTTCATCAAACACCATTATTTCTTTGCTTTGAAATTCTAATTGCAGCTCATCGATACTGCCACCAAAACTAAAATACGGGTGCCAGCCATCCTGTACAGGAATAAGGCCTTCATCATCGTTAGTAATGGTAGTGGTAATAGTTAATACATTTTCTTTTTTTAAAAGATAGGTAACCGTACAGGTATATTTAAATGGATAGCCATTTTCTGTTGCGTTATATTGATGCTCCAATACAACGCATGCATTATTGGCATCTGTCCATTTTTCTTTTACAGTAAACACAGCATCGTACAATAAACCATGCAGGGCATTACCATTTAATAAAAATTTTTCGGTTGTATATTGTTTTTCGCCAAAATTATAGGTAGCATTTTTTATGCGGCAAACAAAGGGAGAAAGTTTGCAGCTTTTAAAACCTTTAGCCGTTACATTATTTTTAAAGTCGGCAGTGTTTTCATAACTGTCTATTACATTTAATAAAGCATCGTTATGTACAATTGTAAAGGCATGTAAAATGGCTCCGCAGCCGGGAATAATTTCTACAGATGTATTTGCAGTTACATCTTTTAAAATGATTTTATCAAAATCAGCATCATGGATCGATGTTGCTTCAAACATGTGGCCTCGCCAGGAATCGAACCTGGATCTGGAGCTTCGGAAACTCTTATACTATCCATTGTACTACGAGGCCTTTTTGTTGATTGGTTAATTGGTAGCCTTTGATAATTGAAATCACTTTCAAATTTCAACCGATAAACTAATCAACCAGTAAACCAATCAACCATTCTATGTACCAAACTTTACAATATTACTGCCAAAAATTTTAACAGCAATAGCTAATAATATTACACCAAAAAATTTACGCACTACCGCCATTCCGTTGGGGCCTAAAACTTTTTCAATCCATTTTAAAGATTTTAAAACTACATATATTACAATACAGTTTATTAAAATGCCTATTAAAATATTGGCATCAGCGTAATTGGCTTTTAAACTCATTATGGTGGTAAGTGTACCGCTGCCTGCAATTAATGGAAAAGCTATGGGTACTACACTACCACTTTTAGCATCTTTATCCGGCTTAAAAAACTCGTGGCCTAAAACCATTTCTAAACCAATAATAAAAATTACAATACTGCCCGCCACTGCAAAAGATTTTACATCGAGTCCGAGTAATGATAAAAATTGCTGCCCGCCAAATAAAAATAATATCATTAAACCTCCCGACACTAAAGTTGCCTGTGTAGATTTTATCACACCACCCATTTTTTCTCTCAGCGATGCCAGTACAGGAATGGTACCCAGCATATCAATTACGGCAAACAAAGTAAAGCTTACGGTAATTATTTCTTTAATGGCAATTTCTTTAAAATCCATAGTAAAAAAATTATGGCGCAAAGATATTAATAAAAAAACCAGTAGTGTATCCGGGTATTTTTATTGGGTGACTTACCCCTAAAGGGTAAGTCACCCAATAAAATACAGAAACTACCGGTGTTTTTTTGCCTGGAAGATGAACTGATTTTTAAAATGAATAAGATCATTTTTCATTTGCAATAAACAGGGGCCACAAACGCAATCAGTAAAAAGTGTATCAATGTAAGCCCTTTCTTCTAAAGATAATGTTACGCCATAGCAATGGCATTGGGTAATATTGCCCACCTTGCACTCAAAAGTATTGTTGCAACGTGGGCAATATTTGGCTTCGTGTTTACACATAAAGTGTGCATTTTAATTCTTTTAAAAACTTAAAGTAACACCTGCCATAAAATTAAATCTGCGGCTATTGTAGCCATTTACTTCAAAATATTTTTCGTCAGTAATATTTTTTAAATCTATAAAGGCTTTTGCCATTTTACAGATTTTATAGGAGGAATACACATTCCATACATAATACGCCGGCATTTCAATTGGCGGGGCAGCATATACAGCTTCAAAACGTTTGCCAATAGTTTGCAGGCCAATATTCATGTTCCAGTTTTTGCAAATATCAAAACCGGCATTTAAATTAATAGTTTGTTTTGGCCTGCGGTATAAATTAAAAAATGCTGTATCCTTTGTTCCTTTTTTTGTTTCTATGTATCCATCTAAATTAGTATAGTTAATTGTAAAGCGAATTTTATCTACAGTAATAGCAGCTTCCAGTTCTAAACCTTTATCTTTTTGTTTATCTGCATTTACATAATAGCTTGCATAAGATGGTGCACCAGAGCTGTAAAATGCAATAACGTCTTTTACATTGCGTATAAAATATACCGCCCTTATGTTTACATTTTCTTTTTCGTATTGCACACCCGTTTCAATACTTAAAGATTTTTCAGGTTTTAATTCTGTATCGGGGTTCCTGTATTCGGAATACACCTGGTATAAAGATGGCGCTTTAAACCCGGAAGAAATATTTCCAAAAATTTTGATACTGTTATTAATGAGGTAAGAAGGATTAAAAGAAAATGTAAAAGCATCGCCGTATTTATTAAAGCTGTTGTAGCGGCTGCCCACTTCCAAACTAAATCCTTTCAAATCTTTTAAAACAAGAGATGCATAAACTCCCAATTGATTAACTTTTGCACTGTCGCCCAATGCTGTAGTAAATGGGCCAAATGAGCTTATAGACAAATAATTTTGATCGGTTACCTGCTGCCTGTAATCGGCACCAATTAAAACCGTTGTATTTTTCTTAATAAATAAATTGGTGTAAGCTTCTATAAAATGAGCTTTCCCGTTATACTCGCCCTTACTGTATTTTGCAAAGCCGCCTATCGATGCAGAGTCATCTTTATAAATACGCTGTGTTTTATTATAGTTGTAATTAAAATGCACAATATTATTTCCGAAAGTATAATCGGCACCAATACCAGCCAGTGAGTTTTTAGTAGCAGCTGTGTAATCTGCATCATCTGTAAAGGCTGAAGCATCTAAGTCAGTTTTGTATTTACTGAATTGAGAAGTAAATTTCAGCAATAATTTATCGGTAATTTTTTGTGAGATGTTGGCACGAAAAATATTTTCATCAATCCCATCTTTATCAAAATTTTTATTGCCGGCTTTATCATAAGCTGATGAAAATCCTTTGCTGTTTAAGTTAGTATACTGGATATTATAATTGGTTTTATTAGCTGTGCCATTTAAACCAACAGCAGCTTTATAAGTATTGTAGCTTCCTGCCGACAGATTTGCGGTGGCATTAACTTTTTTATCACCACCTTTTTTTGTTATGATATTTATTACACCGGCAATAGCATCGCTGCCATAAAGCGTAGACTGGCTGCCTTTTAAAATTTCTATTCTTTCTACCTGGTTAACATCAATTAAATTTAAATCAAATGCACCGCTAATGCCCGATACATCGTAAGCCGGGATACCATCAATTAACACTAAAGTTTTACCTGCACTTGCTCCACGTAAATAAACATCCTGGTTAGTTCCAGGTGAGTTTGTAATACCGTTTACAATTAATCCTCCCTGTGTGTTTAATACTTCGGTTAATGATTTACCGCTGTTACTTTCCAATTGCTCCCGTGTAATTACAGTTACTACTTTTCCTGTTAGCGATTGCTTGATGGGAAACTTTGTTGCCGTTACCACCACTTCGTTTAAAAGTTTTGTACTGTCCTGTTGCGCCTGAAGCTGACTGCTGATTACTACAGCAGCCGCAATAAAAATTTTCTTTTTCATTTTTTTTGAAAAATTTTTTTAATTGTGACTGCTTCCGAGAAAATAAAAAAGATTGAAAATAAAAGAATGACTGCATCCTTAAATCCTCATGCCTTTCACCCGAAAGCTTTGAATGATTGTTATTAGACGTGGCAGGTCTTCTGGCTTAGCCTATTGCTGAACACCTTCCCGCCAAAAAATTTACCGGCAGTGGTATGAAGATTCAACATTGTGAAAGAAAGTAAGAAATATCGAAGGTTAACTCACGACTTACTACTCACTGCTCACAGGCTTTACAGCTACGGGGATAGCTCCCGAATTTAACGGAATTCCCTTTTAATACCGATTTGACATCGGCAACCAAATCTGCTGCAAATGTAGGGAGATTGATTTTCAATTTTAAAAAAATATTTATGCAATTGTGGAAAAATAAAAAGCCACTGTATGTACAATGGCTTTAAAAAATTATGAAATTATTTTTTAAAAGAATTAAGAATGACCGTGCCCTTTGCGTTTGCCGTTACCCACTTTCTTTTTTACGGGTACTAAAGCCATACCGCAGTTTGGGCAATTACCCGGTTTGGTGGTAATAATTTCGGGATGCATGGGGCAGGTAAATTTATTTGCCGATACATTTTTTTTGTTGTGCTGCTTGTGTGTGTTTACTTTTTTGTTCTGTGCAAAACCTGCAGTGCTGGCTGCAAATAATATTGCAACTGCAATCATTATTTTTTTCATGTTTTTAAATTTTAAAAAGTGTGTAAAATTTATTTGATTAATTTTTTGCTGTTGCCTTAAAACGATATAATAATGTATCGTTGCAATGTTTGCTTATATTATACCAAAAGTCTGCCACATTTTGTTATGGTGTTAATTATTAGTCAAACTCTTGTTTATCCTGCTCCGCCAGGTATTTTTTTAAAGCCTTTTCGCCAAATTGTTTAAATACTACTGGTGTTACAACCATATCTAATAACGTAGAGCTGATTAAACCTCCCAAAATAACGGTGGCCACCGGGTATAAAATTTCTTTACCCGGCGCTGTGGCATCCATGGTTAATGGTATAAGCGCTAATGCTGCAACTAATGCAGTCATTAAAACAGGTACCAATCTTTCTAACGATCCACGGATGATCATACTGTCATTGAAAGTTTCGCCTTCGTGCTGTACCAGGTGAATATAATGCGAAATCATCATTATACCATTGCGGCTTGCTATACCCGTTAGTGTAATAAATCCTACCATCGTTGCAATAGAAAATACGCCACCGGTAAGCATCACCGCAATTACACTTCCTATTAATGCCAGAGGAATATTCAGCATTATTTGAAATACAATTCTTGAAGATTTAAAATGGCTGTACAGTACCAGGAAAATACCCAGCAGTGAAAAAATACTTAATAACGAAATTAATTTTGATGCCGATTGCTGGCTTTCGAATTGTCCGCCCCACTGCAGGTAATACCCTTGAGGTAATTTTAATTGTGCTTTTACCTTTTGCTGCATTTCTTTTACCGTGGTTCCTAAATCACGGCCCTGTACATTTGCGCTTACCACAATTCTTCGCTGAGTATTTTCATGCGATACTGAGTTAACACCATTTTCCATTTCTATCGTAGCTATTTGAGATAATGGAATAAGTGAACCATTGGGTAATGCAATTTGTGTACTGCGTATATTTTCAATATTACTTCTGTCTGCGTCACTGGATCGCAATAAAATATCAAATGTTTTTTGTCCGTCCAGTACCTGGCTGCTTACTTTACCATTGTAAAAAACCTCCAGGTCTTCGGCAACTTTTCCTGCCTGCAATCCATAACGCTGCAAAGCGTTTCTGTCTATCTTAATTTGCAATTGCGGTACCAGCACCTGTTTCTCCACCTGCAGGTCCACTACACCGGGCACCGTGTTTAAAATTTCTTTCATTGCTGCTGCAGCCGTCCTTAATTCTGCTAAATCGTTACCAAATATTTTTACGGCTACCTGTGCCCGTACACCAGAAATTAAATGATCTAACCGGTGAGAAATGGGCTGACCTATATTGATATTACTGCCTTTTAATATTTCCAGGTTTTCTCTTATATCGGCAAGTACTGCTTTCATACTGCGGTGATCTTTTTTTAATGCCACGTCTATTTCGGTATAGTTAGGTGGCTCGGCATGTTCATCTAATTCTGCCCTGCCCGTTCTTCGGGAAGTGAGCAATACATCCGGTATTTTTAAAATTTGCTGCTCGGCCACAGTACCAATTTTATTAGATTCCTCCAATGAAGTACCGGCAGGTGTTACAACATTTATTGTAAAACTGCCCTCATTAAAAGGTGGCAAAAATTCTGTACCAAAAAACGGAACAATGGCAGCAGCGGCAATAATTAATGCAATGGCAGCGGCAATAATAATTTTAGGATGCTGTAAACTTTTATGTAAAATTTTAATGTCCTGCTTTTTTAACCACCTTACCAAAGCGCTGTCATGCAGTTCCATACCAGGTTGCTGTATTGCTGCATGTTGTTGGCTATTTATTTTTTTCTTTTTCCAGAATAATAAATTTACAGGCCGCAGGCTTTTTTCTTTACCCAGCAAATAACTGCACAATGCCGGGGTAACGGTTAAGGAAACCAGCAGCGAAGCAATGATAGAAGTGATATAGGCAATACCTAATGGCGCAAATATTTTTCCTTCGATACCCTGCAAATAAAATAAGGGTAAAAAAACCAGCACCACAATAATGGTAGCATACACAATTGAATTTCTTACTTCGCTGCTGGCTTCGTAAATTACTTGCAGCAAAGGTTTAGGATGGGGGCTTGCCCAATTTTCTTTTAACCTTCTAAAAACATTTTCTACATCTACTATAGCATCATCTACTAATTCTCCAATGGCAATAGCCAAACCACCCAGTGTTAACGTATTGATGGATATGCCGAACATTTTAAAAATAATAGCCGTAATTACCAGGGATAATGGTATTGCGGTTAGAGTAATTATTGTGGTACGAAAATTAAGCAGGAATAAAAACAAAATAATTACCACCAGTATAAATCCGTCACGCAAAGCCACTTCTACATTGGTAAGTGAATTAACAATAAAATCTTTTTGATTAAATACATTGGTTTGAATTTTTACATCTTTGGGTAAAGAAGTTTGCAGTTCTGCAATAGCCTTTAATATCTCATCAGTTAAACCAACCGTATTGGCTCCCGGCTGTTTTTCTATATTTAAAATAACAGCTGGCTTGCCGTTTAAAGAGCCATCGCCACGTTTTACGGCACCACCAAATTTTACATCGGCCACCTGCTTTAATAATACCGGTGCATTATCTTTATTGGCAACTACAGTGTTGGCTAAATCATCCAATGTATTTGCCCGGGCAATATTTCTTATTAAAACTTCCGATCCTTTATTATCGAAAAAACCACCGGTAGTATTTTGATTGGTTAACTGCAATGCTTTGTCCACTTCATCAATACTTATATTAAACTGCCGCAATTTTTCTGATGATACCAATACCTGGTATTGTAACCTTTCGCCACCAATCGGTATTACCTGGCTTACACCTTTTATACTCATCAATCTTCTGCGGATAGTAAAATCTGAAATGGTTCTTAATTCAGCCGGTGATGTAGTATCGCTTGTTACAGCCACCATCATAATTTGTCCCATGATGGAACTGATGGGGCCTAGCTGTGGCGCAATACCATTGGGTAATTGAATAGATTGCAGTTTTTCTGTGGTTAATTGTCTTGCCCGGTACACATCTGTATTCCAGTCAAATTCTACAAACACCATTCCCAATCCGGGTGTGGCTACAGAGCGTACCACTTCTACACCCGGCGCACCATTTAAAGATGTTTCCACCGGAAGATTTACCTGTGCTTCAATTTCTTCGGGTGCCATACCGTTAGCTTCTAAAAAAATGGTTACCCTCGGCCTGTTTAAATCGGGCAACACATCAACCGGCAAATTAATTAGTGTAATAATCCCATACACCATTATCAGTGCAGCAAATGCAATTACAAACAGCCTGTTGCGTAAAGAAAATTGAATAAGTTTATTAAGCATGTTGTAAAGTATTTATCCTGTTATTAATTTATTAATGGCAACTAGCTTAACAATTTTTTTTATTGCTGATTTAAATAAAGGCCCTCAACATAATAACGTTTGAGGGCCATTGCATTATTTATTTTTAGATAACCAGTTTTGAAATTGAATAATTTCTTTAGACTGATCTTCAATTATTTTTTGTGCCATTTTTTTTAAGGCCAGGTTTTTTCCGTGAGACAGTTGATCTTCGGCCATGGTAACTGCACTTTCGTGGTGCGGTATCATCATCGTTACAAAATCTTTATCTGCATTTCCTGTCATAGGTACACTTTTCATTTTAGCATCCATATTCTCCATCGTTTCGCCCAACTCATTGTGTTTTTCGCCGGTTTCTTTTTTCATCTCCGGCATTTTATAATTTTTCAGTATGTTTTTAAACTGATCAATTTCTGCCTGCTGGCCGGTAATAATATTTTGTGCAATAGTTTTTACTGCTGCATCGTTACCTTTTGCAACTTCCATTTTTGCCATATCAATGGCGCCCTGGTGATGAGCTATCATCATGTTGGCAAAGTCATAATCAAAATCTCCGGTCATTTTCATATCCTTCATCATGGTATGCATGCCCTCCATGGATGTCATCATACCGTTATCCATATTCATTTTACCCGAATGCATGGTATCTTTCATATCCATGTGATTCATTGAAGTGTCTTTATGATGTGTAGTGCTGCTGTCTGTTGAGCTGTTGCAGGATTGCATTAACCAGGTACTGCCCATTAATGCTGTTGCCATTACAATTGTACTTTTCATGTGTGTGTAGTTTTTAAATGATTATTAAAATATTTGTATTGTTTTTTTTGAATGTAATTTTTTTAAAAAATAAATGCTTAATAAATAGCTGAGCAAAGGCAGCAGCATAAATTGCAACACTGGCGTAACACCTGCTTTAACAAGCGGTATCAGCGGCATTGATGCAGCATAAACCCAGCTGGCTAATTTTAAATGCCGCATTTCTGATAACACTGCTCCAATACCACCCATTAAAATAACCAGAGTAATACGTTGTTCGTTTAACTGTTGTATCCAAAATGGATTTTTAAATATTAAAGCCAAACCAAAGTAAAGCAGCAGCACCATAATAACATCCGCCAGCGTAGCTAAAGCACAAAATGCGATATGGTCAATATCATAAACTGAATTTTTATATAAGGGCAGTTGAATTAATTCCCAGGCAAAATTTAAAAGAAAAGCAATTGCAGCAGTTATAAAAACATACTGCCTTAAATATTTTTTATAGGTGCTTTTTTTTAATAAAATAAAGTACAGTATGCTGGTTAATGCTAATGCTATAACGGGCAGTAAAAATATAATGGGTTTAATAGTGTTCATTATGGCATATAATTACTTGCGCTTTATCAATGATATTTTTAACTCTTTACTTTTAACAGGCTTGCATTTATTGCAACAACAATGGTACTCACCGTCATTAACGCAGCACCTGCAGCAGGGCTTAATAAAATACCCTGCTTATACAACACACCTGCTGCAAGGGGCAAGGCAATGATATTATATCCCGTAGCCCAAATTAAATTCTGAATCATTTTGCGGTAAGTGGCCTTGCCAAATAAAATTAAACTCACAATATCTTTGGGATTACTGTTTACCAAAACAATACCTGCAGTTTCTGCAGCAATATCGCTGCCACTGCCTACTGCAATACCTACGTCTGCAATGGCGAGTGCAGGTGCATCATTTACGCCGTCACCCGTCATGGCCACAAATTCTCCTTTGCTTTGTAACTCTTTTATTTTTTCTAATTTTTGATGGGGGAGTACTTCAGCAAAAAAACTATCCATACCTATAGTTTTACTTACACTTTCTGCTACTTTACTGTTATCGCCTGTAAGTAAAATAGATTTGATATTGTTTTGCTTTAATATTTTTATTGCATCTGCCGATTCTGGCCTTATCTCATCTGATAAAGCAATATATCCTGCCAACTCATTATTGATGATTAGAAACACCACTGTTTCTGTACCGTTTGCTGCAAAGCCTTCGGGCATTGCAATATTTTTTTCTTTTAAATAACCTGGACTCACCACCAATATTTTTTTTCCTTCTACAGTAGCTTCCACTCCTTTGCCGGTGATGGCATTAAAATTTTCTGTTGCAGGAATAGTGATAGAAAGTTCTTTTACTTTTTGCAGAATGCCCGTTGCAATGGGATGTTCTGATTTTTGTTCCAATGCCGATGCAAGGCGAATAATTTCATTTTCGTTTAATTCTTTTTGGAGAGGAACTATCTTAGATACTTCAAACTTTCCCACAGTAAGTGTACCCGTTTTATCAAAAACAATCGTTGTAATTTTTCTTGCATTTTCAAATGCTGTTCTGTTCTTTATCAGCAATCCATTTTTTGCAGATAATGCCGTTGATTTTGCAACAACTAATGGCACTGCCAATCCTAATGCATGAGGGCAACAAATAACAATTACGGTTACCATTCTTTCCATTGCAAATGCTAATGATTGGCCGGTTAAATACCAATATAAGAAAGTAACAATGCCTGAAACAATTGCTATCAGCGTTAACCATCTTGCTGCCCTGTCTGCCAGTAATTGTGTTTTTGATTTTGATTTTTGTGCATCATCCACCAATTTTATTACCTGCGAGAGATAAGAATCATTTGCAGTATGCGATACAGTAACTTTTATTGAGCCATTGCCATTAATAGCGCCGGCAATTACTTTATCGCCTTTAGTTTTTTGTACCGGCTTGCTTTCACCGGTTAACATACTTTCATTTAAATAACTTTCACCTTCTAATATTATTCCATCGGCTGCAACTTTTTCTCCCGGTTTAATAAGTATTACGTCATTGGCATTTAAGTTTACTGTTTTCACCTCAGTTATCTGTTCCCCTTTTACAAGATGTGCATCATCGGGCATTAACTGCACCAATAATTCCAATTCCCTTGATGCACCTGCAACAGATTTCATTTCAATCCAATGCCCCAGCAACATTATTAAAATTAGTGTGGCCAGTTCCCAAAAAAAATCCATGCCTTCCAATCCAAATACGGTGGCTACACTATAGATGTAAGCCACCGAAATAGCAAATCCAATCAGCGTCATCATGCCGGGATTCTTCACCCTTATTTCATCAACTAATCCTTTTAAAAAAGGCCAGCCGCCATAAAAGAAAACAACAGACGACAATGCAAGTAAAATATATTTTGAACCGGGAAAGCTGATATGAAGATTTAGCCAATGCTGTATCATTTCGGATAACAGCATAATAGGAATAGTAAGTGCCAGCACTACATAAAATCTTTTTTTAAAATCTGCAATGCCGGATGAGTGTGAGCTATGAGTGGAACCATCTTTTGATTTTGTAAGCGGCACTAGGGTCATTCCACACAAAGGACATTTGCCCGGCGCATCCTGAACAATTTGCGGGTGCATGGGGCAGGTATATCTTTCAAAACTTTGTGCTCCTTTATTCAAATCAGCTTTTGCTGTTTCACCAGGTTCAACTTTATGGCCTGTATGTGCGGCTGCTGGCTTACTTTCAGTAGCCTGTTGATGTGAAGCGGTTGTATTTGCTTCAGCTTGTACACCAACTAAGTTCATTCCGCATTTAGGACATTTGCCGGGTTTGTCCTGTACAATTTCAGGATGCATGGGGCAGGTATATTTTTGCTGATACTGCTCTTTCATTCCAAATTAATTTTTAATTATTAATGGAAACTTAATCCTTATCTTATCCCATGCCATTGCTATCTCTCCTTTATTATTACCCTTATCGGTTATAAAATATTGTAACCGTTGTATAGTTTCTTTTTGCTGCTGCGGTTTTACTTTTATCCTTACCAAATCTTCGCTTTGCTGATAATCGTCTGTTAAATGCTGGTTCCAGTTTTTATTAATAATAATCACCCATTCTTTTTTACCCGGGATGGTAAAAAAACCATACTTCCCTTTTGGAATGCTTACTCCGTTTACAATAAAGTCTTTATCAATTTCAATATTGGTGGCGTTGTGTGCGCCGGTAACCCACACTTCGCCATAAGGAATTAAGCCTCCCCAAATATTTCTTCCCCTTACGCCGGGTGAGTGATAGTTAATTACTACTGCAGCGGAGCCTATTTTTCCTATTGCTGCACTTTTAATACTTCTTTTCAAAGTATCGCCTTTTGCATTGGGGTTGTAGCAAACCTCTTCTGTTTTTGATTGCTGCGCTAAAGCAGCAGTATTAATAAACAGCAACATTACAATTGCAAAAGCCTTCATTATTTTTTTCATACCTGAATTATTTAATTGTTGTGCCGGTTTAGATTTGATACCTGTAATAATTAAAATTCGATTAATGTTTCATATCCTTCATTGCATCGTCTTTTACAGCTGCTTTTCCTTCAGCCACATTCATCACAAAATCGCTTGTGTAAACTTTACCTTTACTTTGAAACTGTATCCAGCCACGATATACACCGGGCTTATCAAAAGTGGTGTGTAAATCAAACTTGCCACCCTCAACGCTGGGGTGTACATGCAAATATTTTTTTTCTGCCAGGCTTACTACTACCATATGTGCTTTGGCACCAAGGTAATCTTCCAGTGTTGTTACATCTACTTCTTTTCCATTAAGCATTACCACACCATTAATATGCATAGGCATATTGGTTAAAAATTTTCCGCCATCGGGTGTAAGCGAAACAGAAAAGCCATCGCCTGCTGTACCGGTTAATTTATCGGCGCCATATGTTTTTGCAGCAGGTACTGTACCGGCAACAGTTACATTTAAATTATCTACAGTGTGGTTGGCGCCGCTGGGTTTATAATCGGCAAACAAAGTATATTTTCCTGCTGCCGGAAATTTTTCTTTTACGCTGTAAGATCCGTCAGTATTTAATTCAGGATGAATATGATCAAACCAGCTGAGGTCGTCGTTAACAACAATGAGGTGAATTTTTTTTGTATGCTCCACATCAAGCGGCACTTGCTCCGCAGGCTTATCCTTTAATTTAGGCGTCATAGATAAAGTAACTTCCTCATTTGCTTTTGGCGATGCTGGTGTGGCTGTAAATAACATACTTACATTACTTGGCCCGCCGGCATTATCATTATGCTCCAATTTCATTCCGCACTTGGGGCAGGTATCGCCTTCTTTTCCGGTTACTTCCGGGTGCATGGGGCAGGCATAAATATGGTCGTCGCCTTCATGCGCCGTTTCGGCAGTGGTACTATCTGCAGTTGTAATTTTACTTTCGCTGCTGCTATTACAGGCGGCTAAAAAAGTAATTACGCCCAGGCCTGAAGCCAATACTAAATTTTTAATTTGATGTTTCATTACTGTATTTTTTATTGATTTAAATAAATTGTTTTCATTTGATAAACGCCTTCGGTTACCAGCCTTTCGCCTTCCTCCACACCTTTTAATATAGTTGTAAAGTTTTGGTTAGAAGAGCCTTTATTAATATAGCTGATGCTGTATTGTTCTGCTTTGTCTTTTATAAAAACAGCCGGCTTACCATTTACTTCTGCAATGGCTGCAGCTGGCACTATCAATTGTGTGGAAATATTTTTTGAAAAAATATTTACGTTAATATTTTCACCAATTTTAAATTGCGACTTTGAATTGAGTATTTCGAAAATTACTTTTTGAGATTGGTTACTGTTATTAACTGATTGCGCCGCAGACACTAATTTTAAACGATAGGCAGTAGTGTCGTTTGCTGCAGTTGATGTTGCTGTAATTTTTTCAACGGCTTTTAATTGTGCTGCATCATTGGCAAATACCTGGGTTTCTACCAGTACTTTTTCAAGATTGGTGATGTCAAATAAAGTTTCGCCGGTATTTACCACAGCGCCAATTGAATAATTAAATGCCCCCACCACGCCGCTGATAGGTGCAGTAAGTGAAATCATTTTTGTGCTGCCAGCATTTTTGCCGGCATTAGCTATAAACAATTGCCTGTTTTTTAAAGCTGTTTCGTACCGGGCTTTTGCTTCGGTAACATCTTTTTTTGCGGCAATATCTTCTATAGCTTTTAACCTTTCGTATTGGGCCTTTGCGGCATTGTATTCCGCCTCTACCCTGTTTTTTTCTGCAAGAATATTTATTTGTGTACCAGCATCTACCTGTTGTTCAATCACTGCTAAAACCTGCCCGGCTCCTACTCTTTGCCCAACAGTAACTCTTAATGAAATAATTTTTCCCGTCTGCGGCGATTGAATTACGGCCATGCCCTGCGGTGATGGAATTACAGTACCCAACACCTGCGTTGATTGATTAAAATTACCTGTCTTAATTTTTTGAGTACCGATGTTAAATAAAAATTGGGTTTCCTTTTCAACCGTAAATGTATTGGCTAATGTACCGCCAGCTGTACCACCGTTGTCATGATCTTCGCCATCGTGTGCTGCGGCTGTGTTACTTACTGCTGAAGGCAATAAACAAAGTAATATTAAAAATAATGCTGCCACTTTTTTATTGGTCTTCCTCATTAAAAAAAACATTATTATTAACCCCAGCAATATTCCTGCAATGCCAAAAAACCAATTACTTTTATACCAGGGTGCGGCAACAGCTTCATGTCCGTCATCCGCAACTTCTAAAACTTTACCTACCGCAATATTATTTACCAGTAACAGATCGGGGCCTGGTGCAGCATTAATATTTACAGTAAGATTGTACGATTTTTTTTCAGGAAAAATTCCTTTTATCTCGTACACACCTTTAGCAATTTTTTGCACCGTTAATTTAATACCGGGGTTGGCCGCAACAGCAATTTGTAATACAGCACTATCAACAGGTATGTTGGAATTATATTCGCTGATAAATAATTTCAATGTGCTTTCTTTACCCGGCTGCAGCGGCGCATACTTCACGAGCAATTCGTATAATTCCGAAGTTACTTCGGAGCTGAAGTAAGCGGCGGCAGCTGTTCCTTTTTTTGTTGCGGCATGATCTTCGCCATCATGTGCAAAAATTAATGAGGGAAACAGCATTAATAAAATCACCAATTTCTTTATCATAATGTTGCAGTTAAAAATTTTATAGTTAATACAGCCTGTTGGTAATCCTTATTTGCCTCCAGGTATTTTTGCTGAATTATATAAGCGGTATTAATATTACGCAGGTAAGTGATGTAATCATATGCGCCGCTTTGAAAAAATCGATTTGATACAGCAATTATTTCATCAGCTTTTTTAATACCGGTATTTTGATAATATTGCCAGGCACGGGCATACATGGCCGCTTCATTTTGTGCCTGTTTTAATTGCAGGTAAAATTGTTGCTGCAGTGCTGCTGTTTTTTGCTCGTTAATTTGTACAGCAGTTTTAGCAGCGGCTATAGTGCTTTTATACTGCCCATACCATAATGGCAAAGTAAAACCAAAACGAAAGCGGTTATATACAGGCGTATTTTTTTCGCCCTGGTTAAAATAACCAAATGCTAAACCGGGTAATGATTTTGCTTTTTGCAATTCAACATTTTTTTTAGCAATACTATTCTGCTGTTGTAAAATTTGTACAGAAGGATTAGCAGCAAACGCCATACTGTCGGCAGTTACAAAATAATTATTTACCGGGTTTATATTCAGCGGTTCGGTTACAAAAGTTTCGGTGGTAGCTGTAAGATATTGTAACTGCTGCTGCAGGCTGGCCATTTTAAGTTGCTGCTGCAGGTATTGATTATGTATTTCGGCATACTCATTTTCGGCAAATAATTTTTGAAGATAATCGATCTGCCCTGCATCAAACTGCCGGCTGGCTGATAAAGCAATTTTTTCGTAAACCGTATCCTGTATATACCACTGCCGGTTAAGTGCTGCGTGGTATTGCAAGGCCAGATACAATTGTTTTACCTGGTATTTCACTTCATTTTCTGTAAGCTGCTTTTCTTTTTCGGCCAATTGTACCTGCTGTTTTTGTAATTGGTTTTGTTTGCCGTAAACCGCAGGAAATTCCACTGACTGTGTTATGCTGGGAGTATAAAAATTTCCCGTAGGGCTTTCAATAAAAATTTCGGGGTTAGGTAAATTAAAACTGCTTTTAATTAATTGCTTTTGCTGCAACACCGACAGAGTTGCAGCTGATAAGTTAGGGCTGTTTTTTATTGCCCTGTTTACTGCCTCCGTTTCGCCAATAATATTTTGGCTAAAAAGATTTACTGTTACAGTAAAAAAAATAAGGAGTAATACATAAAATCTGAACATAAAATTTAATTATAGTATCGCTTAATGGATCGCCAATGCTTAAATGCACAGGGGTATTAGTTCAATGGGCCTGCCATCAAACACCGTTACTGTAATAATCAAATTTGAAAACGCTGTATTGCTATAAGAATACTGAGGGGAGGAGGATGAAAATTACGCACCACATATTTAGCATGCGCAACAGGGGAAATATTAAAATTATTATTATCAAATAAATTGCCCGCCATAGCTGTAAGCACAGGGGTATAAAAAATATGTTTAAAATTTTGGGTGAAGTTTTTATCCGAAGTTTGAATCTTAATAACCTTATCGGTGCAGCAATCATCTTTTTTTTGTTGCTCTTTTTTTTGTTGTTGTTTTTTTGCCGGTGCTTTATGGTGATGTTTTTTACCATCGGCATGAACATGAACTTTAACTGCTTCCTTTTCAGGTACAGCATTAAAATTTACACCCATAGCACAGGCAAAGCCAACTGCAGTATTTAAACCAAATACTACAATCAGAAAAGCTGCTTTTAATTGTATGGATAATTTTATTTTCATTTAAACTCACCTAAAATTAAAACTATTTTTGCAAAAAATCTATTAACTACCCTATAAAGGTAGCTACACCGGCTCCTTAAAGCTTACACAATTACGTAAAAAATTTATACAATTATGCACCTGAAGGATTTTATACAAGCATCCAATACCTGTTTTCCCTTGCCACAACCCTCTATAATATTTCATCCGCATTTTAAAAGCAAAGGTAATTAAATTATATATGGGGGAAATTAACCTCACTCCATTTTACTTTTATTATTTTCTCTGAAAATGATAAATTATTAAAAATAATAAAAGAGTATAAATGATTTTTTGTCATTACATCTTCATACCCTCCATTGGGTTAGCACCTTTCTTAAAAATAAATTCACTGTTTAATAAATAGGCTCCGCTAATAACAACAATATCTCCAAATTTAAGACCCGATTTTATCTGAACCCTGTCACCCTCTTCCATACCAATTTC
>NZ_JANMUN010000256.1:0-4861 GCF_031391665.1 Ferruginibacter sp. | reverse complement strand
CTTTACTTTACTTCGGGTGTGCAAAAAGATGGGATTGTTTTTACAACTCTGGGCTTTTTAAGCTACACAGTATTTAAATGTTTACAGCAAAATTATTTTAGTAAAAAAAGCCTGTTAATTATTTTACTTGCCCTTACAGTTTTGTTTTTAATAAGAAGTTATGTGCTGTTAAATATTTTACCTGCACTTATTATATGGATACTGGTTGCCAAATATAAATGGCCGGCTTTTAAAAGTTTTGCAATTGGCTATAGTATTCTTGGCTTGATATTTTTTAATTTCAACAGCATTGTAAAAACTTTTAATCCACTTAAAACGGTTACACAAAAGCAGGCCGATTTTTTTACGCTTCCTGCAGCATCCACACAAATAAAATTAGATACGCTGTACCCCAACTTTAAAAGCTTTTTATACAATGCACCACAAGCTTATAATCATCTTTTGCTAAGGCCTTACCTTAGCGAGTTGCCGGCAAAAAGCCTTTTACCCATTAATATAGAGTTAGTTTTTTACCAATTACTTTTTATTCTATTTATTGTTTTTAAGAGAAAAAAAGCCGAGGGTGAATACAATCCTTTTATTCTTTTCGGCATATTTTTTACACTTACTATGTTTTTATTTATTGGTTATATCATGCCCAATTTAGGGTCAATTGTCAGGTATAGAAGTGTGTATTTGTCCTTTTTAATAACTCCTGTTATTTGTAGTATAGATTGGAATAGAATAAGTAATTTCTTAAAAATTAAAAAATAATTAAATATTTATTTATTTTCCACAAATGGGTAATTTTTATCACAAATTGTATAAAAAAGTTGTTTTATAACGAATTTTGGTGTTTTTTTGTTGCTCAAAACATAAAAATATGCAATCTTTACGCTCTCATGCGCTGGAAAACTTAACCAGCAATCCAGTAGAAGTTAAAGTGTCAGGCTCATCAAAAATTACTGCAATTTTTAATGAGAATGTATTTACACTTAAAGTAGCCCGCCAGTTTTTAAGCGACGATGCTTACAAAAGTTTAGTAGCCTCCGTAAAAAGCGGTAAAAAAATTGAACGTTCCATGGGTGCACAGGTAGCCAACGGTTTAAAAGCCTGGGCCGAAAGTAAAGGTGTAACACACTATACACACTGGTTTCAGCCATTAACCGGTTTATCTGCAGAAAAACATGATTCGTTTTTTACATTAAAAGGCGATGGTACACCAATTGAAGAATTTGAAGGCGGCGCTTTAATTCAGCAGGAGCCGGATGCATCTTCTTTCCCCAGCGGAGGTTTAAGAGCAACTTTTGAAGCCCGTGGATATACCGCATGGGATCCATCTTCGCCAGCATTTATTATGGAAATTGGCCAGGGAAAAACTTTATGTATCCCTACCATTTTTGTTTCCTACACCGGCGAATCGCTGGATGCTAAAACACCTTTATTAAAAGCGTTAGTAGCACTTGATAAAGCTGCTGTTGAAGTATGCCAGTATTTTGATAAAAATGTAACTAAAGTAACACCAACATTGGGTTGGGAGCAGGAGTATTTTGTTGTTGATGCAGGATTGGCAAATGCCCGTCCGGATTTATTGTTAACGGGCCGTACCGTTTTTGGGCATTCACCTGCCAAAGGCCAGCAATTAGAAGATCATTATTTTGGAACCATACCGGAAAGGGTGTACGCTTTTATGAGGGATTTTGAAGAAGAATCCTACAAGCTTGGCATTCCTTTACGCACAAGGCACAATGAAGTGGCACCTGCACAATTTGAGTGTGCGCCAATTTTTGAAGAAGTGAATATTGCGGTTGATCACAACACTTTGCTGATGGACATTATGACCAGGGTTGCAAAGCGCCACGATTTAAAAGTTTTATTGCATGAAAAACCATTTGCAGGCATTAACGGAAGTGGTAAGCACAATAACTGGAGTATGGCAACTGATACTGGTGTTAATTTATTAGCGCCGGGGTAAAACGCCAAAAACTAATTTAATGTTCTTAACCTTTTTTGTTAACACCATTAAAGCAGTACATGATTATTCCGATTTATTAAGGGCATCAATTGCCAGTGCAGGAAACGACCACCGCCTGGGCGCAAACGAAGCTCCTCCGGCAATTATTTCTGCATTCATCGGTAAATATTTAACCACAGTTTTAGAGCAGGTAGAAACAAGGGTTGGTGGAAAATTTGATGAGCAGGACGAAGCCATGCTGAAACTGGATATTCATAAAAGCATTCCTGAATTAATGCTGGATAACACTGACAGAAACAGAACATCGCCATTTGCATTTACCGGAAATAAATTTGAGTTCCGTGCAGTAGGTTCTTCTGCTAACTGTGCCAACAACATGACGGTGTTAAATACTATTGTTGCAGAAACATTAAAAACTTTTAAAAAAGATGTAGATGCTTTAATTGATAAAGGTGAGAAGAAAGAAGTAGCTATTATGCAAATTTTGCAGAAGTATGTAGTAAGCAGTAAAAAAGTTTTGTTTGAAGGTGATGGTTACAGCGAAGCATGGGCTAATGAAGCAGAAAAGCGTGGATTGCCCAACGTAAAAACTACACCGCTTGCATTAGATGCATACATTACCGAAAAATCTAAAAAACTTTTTGAAAGTAATGATATTTACAGCCATTCTGAATTAGAAGCAAGGCACGAAATAATGCTGGAAGATTATGTAAAGAAAGTACAGATTGAAGCAAGGATTATGGGGGAATTAGCAACTACTTATATTTTACCTTCTGCAGTTAAATACCAAAATGTTTTAATCAGCAATATTAAGGGATTAAAAGAAGCAGGATTAAAAGAAAGTGCTTACGCTAATCAATTACAATTGGTAGAAGCTATCAGCAACCATATTGCTATAATGAGCGATGGAGTTGAAAAAATGATTGAAGAAAGAAAAAAGGCCAATGAATTAACCAATTCGAGAGATAAGGCCATTGCTTATTGCGAAAATGTAAAAGGCAAATACTTTGATGTTATCCGTTACAGCGTAGATAAATTAGAGTTAATGGTGGATGATGCTTATTGGTTACTGCCTAAATACAGAGAAATTCTTTTCTTAAGATAAGCCCCTTCTAAAATATCCTCCCCGAAAGGGAGGACTTCATATAAAGCTGGCAAGCAAATCTGTTCTGCCTTTTGGCAGAACGCAATCGTTGTTAACCCCGTCCTTAAAAGATGGGGTTTTCATTTTATTTTATAAGCCATTAAACTTTTTGTATTTTTTTATATCTACTTTAGATAAAAATAAACTCATGAAAAAGATAAGTGCATTAATTGTTTTAACTTTTATTATTTCACTATCGTTTGCGCAGGTTCAGAGAAAAGTAAAAACTGAAAATATACCTGATTCAACAACAAAAACAGGAGAAAGAAAAAAAGGCGATAAGGCAAATAAAAAACAAGCAATAAGAGAGCTTGATCTTACTAAAGAACAAAAAGGAAAACTTAAAGAGCAAAGGAAAGCAGCAAAAGATAAAAAAGAAGCCATTCAAAACAACGAATCATTATCAGCTGAACAAAAAGAAGCTAAACTAAAAGAATTACAAAAAGAGAAGGCAAAAAGTACTATGGGCATTTTAAACGAGGAGCAAAAAGAAAAGATGAAAAAAATGCGTAAAGAAAAAAAGGGAAAGAAAATGGGTGAAGCAGAAAATAAATAAATTTTTAACTGATAGGTTTAGGGGCAAGAAAAAAGCTGTTCATTAAGTTGAACAGCTTTTCTTTTTTAAATAGTTTCCCTTTCTTCTTTTAATAAAATAATATTTAAACTATTTTTGTTTGATGGAGAAAATATATGATTATCAGCAACTGTATTCTTTTTGTACAGCTATTTTTAATAAAATGGGATGCAGTAATACAGATGCAGATATTGCTGCAAAAGCATTGCTGGCGGCTGATTTACGTGGTATCGACAGTCATGGTATTGCCAGGTTAACAGGTTATGTACGTTTGTGGCAAGTGCAGCGGGTGAATGCAACACCACAAATAAAAATTACGCATGAAACACCTTCTACTGCAGTGGTTACCGGCGATGCAGGATTAGGATTAGTAGTAGCACCTTTTGCCATGCAGGTAGCTATTGATAAAGCGGCAACATGTGGTACGGGCTGGGTAAGTGTAAAAAACAGTAATCATTTTGGTATTGCAGGTTATCATGCCATGATGGCTTTACCGCATGGTATGATTGGTATTGCCATGACGAATGCCAGTGCATTAGTAGCTCCAACATTTTCTATAGAAAGAATGCTGGGCACCAACCCAATTGCAGTAGCCATACCGGCAGGAGCCGAGCCCGCATTTGTTGCCGACTTTGCCACAACCACTGCTGCAAACGGAAAATTAGAAATCTTACAAAGAAAAAATGCAGCTGCACCAACAGGGTGGATACAAACAAAAGATGGTGAACAAAGCACAGATGCCAACGAATTAAAAAATGGCGGCTCTTTATTACCGTTAGGTGGCGACAGGGGGCACAGCAGCCATAAAGGTTATGCATTAGGTGCCATTGTAGATATTTTTTCTGCTGTGCTGAGCGGTGCCAATTACGGTCCGTGGGTACCGCCTTTTCCGGCTTATGTGCCCATGCCCGAAAATTTACCCGGCGAAGGCATTGGACATTTTTTTGGTGCCATGCGTATTGATGCTTTTAGAACTGCAGATGAATTTAAACAACACATGGATAACTGGATAACACGTTTCAGAAGTGCAAAAACTGTTGCAGGCCAAGCGAAAGTAATTATCCCCGGCGATCCGGAAAGAGAAATGGAAGCAGTAAGAATGAAAGACGGAATTCCGCTGGTAAATGCGGTGGTAGAGGATTTGAAAGTGCTGGGAGAAAAGTTTTCTTTACCGTTTGCTTAAATGCAT